>JAPYPT010000088.1 GCA_029937535.1 Alphaproteobacteria bacterium | reverse complement strand
GTTGCGAGAACGGCACCAGCGCCGCCTCAATCTCCATGGCCTCGACCGCCGCGTCGCTGAACAGCGCATAGCTTCGCACACCGGTGGCTTCGCCGACGTCGGTCTTGGCCATGCGGTGAACCAGGATGACGTCCGCACCGGAGATGTCCCTCACCGGGCCGATTTGCATCTCTTCGAACGCGCCATGATGGGCCATGATCTTTAGATCCAGCATGGCGACATTGGCGCATGCCCGGCATGGGCACGTGGTGTTGGCGATGATGTTCTGCCGGCAGTTGGCAAACGCGTTGTAGAGGTTCTCGCAGATCGTGAGAAATGTCTCGCCAGTAGGAAAATCCTGCTGTGTCGAATAGGCCAGCACCGCATCTCCATCCATTTTCCAGAAATGAAGCGGCTCACCCACCTGTTCGATCAGGGAACCCAACAGCGACTGCAATATGGGATTGGCATGGTCCTGCTCGGAGGATGTCAGGAACTGTGTATAGCCGGAGATGTCAGCGATCAAAAGATAGCCGCTATGGGACGCCATGGTAAAACTCCAATCAACATTTGATTTTTTAGTTTACTATGCCGGACCCCCGAAAGGAATGCCGGCGGGTTTCATAAATTCCGCCACCCGCCCCAAGGATTTTTCCCGCAAATAATTCGCCGTTAAGGGCTTTTTGTCCAATACATCGGTTTCCATGGGGTTTCCATGGGGTTTCCATGGCGTTTCCATCAAACGTTAGACGATGTCGTTGGGGTTGACCTCGTTTTCCAAATCTTCGCCGTTCACGAAACGGACGATGTTATCCAGGAATAACTGCTCCCAACGGGCGTGAGAGCCGTTGCCCGCGAACGATGTGTGGGGCGTGAGGCGCACCTTTGGGTGGGACCAGAGCGGGTCGCTCTCGGGCAGCGGTTCCTGCCGGAAAACGTCCAAAACCGCCGCCGCCAGGCGGCCGTCATCGAGGGCGGCGATCAGGGCGTCATCGACAATCAGGGCGCCCCGGGCGACATTGATCAAAATGGCGCCGTCCTTCAGCGCCGCGAAAAAGCTCTCATCGGCGAAATCGCGCGTTTCGTTGTTGAGCGAACAAGCCAGGACGACGACGTCGGCGTCCGGCAGGAGGGTTTTCAAGTCGGCCATGGTGCCGGCCCGGTCCGCGTAATCGGATACCTCCGGCGAGCGGCGCACCACGGTCGTTGTCGCGCCAAAGGATTTAACCCGTTTCGCCACCCCTTGCCCGATGGGACCGAAGCCGATAATCAGCCAGTCCATGCCGGAGATCTCGCGGAACGGCGTTGTTTGCCAAATTTTCTCCTCTTGCTGGCTCCGTTGTTGCCCGATCGGTTGCAGCAAATTCAACGCCTGGGCCAGGACATATTCGGATATAGCAACCGCCTGGGCGCTGCTATTGCAAATTCGTACCCCTTTGTCGGAAACCTTTTTGTAACCGGGAATGTCGAGGCCGGCGTTGAAGGTTTGCAGCACGCCGACGGATTTGCACCCCAGCACGAGTTCAAACGCCGTTGCCAGATCGCCATTGGCCGAGATGGCGGGGCTGAACCAGAAATAGTCAATTTCCGCCGGGCTATCGCCGGCAAGCCAGCCGTTCGTGCCGAAGGGGTGGATGATGATATCGAGCGCCAGCGCCTCAAGGCGTTCGCCGATCAGCTCCAAGGTCTTGTCGTAAATGGCAACGGTAACGGGCATGAATGGCCCTCCTTACAAATTCACATGGCATCAATATATAGATGATGAACGAAACTCGTAACAGCCGTACACAGCTTCCGGCTACCCTACGCGAGCGGTTGTCGACAATGGGACTAATACGGAGATTAAACACCCAATGAAAGATTTCGACCCCCTGGCGGCGGCCCGGTCCGTTCTGCCGACACTGGCGGCCCTTTCAGCCAACAGTGAACTTGACCGGCGGGTTGATGGCGCCGCTATCGCGGCCATGGGGGAGGCGGGGCTGGCCCGGCTGTTGACGCCGAAACAGTATGGCGGCCATGAGCTGCCGCCCAGCGCCCAGATCAAAACCTGCATCATCACCGCCCAAGCCTGTTCGGCGGCAAGCTGGGTGCACATGGTTTGCGGCGCCCATACATTCGTCGTCGGGCGATTTGGCGATCAATGCCGTGACGAGGTCTTTGCCGACAACCCCGATGTGCTGATCCCCGGTACTTTGGCCCCGCAAGGCCAAGCTACCCGGGCGGACGGAGGCTGGCGCCTGAATGGCCGATGGCAGTTCGCCAGCGCGGTGGATCACGGCCCCTGGTTGTTGCTGGGCGCGATGGGCGAAAAAGACGGTTCTGGCGGACGGGCGCCGCCCATCCATGTGGTTGTCCCGACAGTCGATATCCGGATTGACGACACCTGGTTTACCCTGGGCATGCGCGGTTCGGGTTCCAAGGATTTGGTGGCCGAGGATGTCTTTGTGCCCGCCCACCGGGCCATGCCGACGGTGCCTTTGTTCATGGGGACTTTTGAAGGTTCCGCTGGGCCGCTGTACCGTCTGCCGGTCATGGGCGGCTTGGCCTCCATGCTGGCCGGCACGGTGGTCGGCATGGCGGGGGCCGGGTTGGCGCAGTTTATCGAGGCGACCAAGGCTCGCCGTGATGTCTATATGGGCAACGCTAAGGCGGCCAAGGCGGGGCTGCAAATGCGCGTGGCCGAGGCGGGCGGCGAACTGGCCTCCGCCCGCATGCTGGTGGAGCGCAACTGTGATATTCTGGATGCCGCCATGACCGCGAATGAAGCGCCGCTGGAGCTGGGCGAACGGGTTCAGATCCGATGGAACGCGGCCTATGCAGTGGAGCTGTGCCGCCGCGCCACGGAGCGGATTTTCGCCGCCGCCGGAGCGCACGCCATCTATGATGATCACCCTCTGCAACGGCTGCACCGGGACATCAACACCGCCACTCACCACGCAATCGCGGATTTCGACGGCGTGGCCGAAATCAAGGGCCGCATGGAATTAGGCCTGGACGAGGGTCTGGGCCTGGTCTGATTGTTGTTAGTCCATGACGACGCCGCCGCCGACGTTAATGGCGTCGCCCGTGATTTCGCGGGCCTCATCGGAGGCAAGAAAGACGGCGGTGTTGGCGATATCGTCGGCGCTTTGCAGGCGTTGCAGGGGGATGTTCTCGGCCGCGAAGTTTTCGCCGATATCCCCCGCGGTGCCGCCCTCGATATTGCTCCGCGCTTCCCAGCCGCGCCAGGCCATGCCGACATCGGAAATATAGCCGGGGCAAATGGCGTTGACCCGGACCCTGGGCGCCAGTTCCACCGCCAGGGCCCGGTTCATGCCCAACACGCCTGCCTTTGTGGCGCCGTAGACCGACAGTTCCGGCCAACCCCGTTTGCCGGCCTGGGACGACATGTTGATCATCACCGCATCGCCCTCCTCATACATGGTCTGGGCAAAGGCCTGGGCGCAGAGGATCACGCCCTTCAGATTGACCGCGAGCAGGGCATCGATCAACTCTTCCTCGATCTTCGTGATCAGAGCCCGGCCGCTGAGGCCGGCGTTGTTGACCAGGACATTGACGCCGCCGAGCCGGTTGTTTGCCTCCGTCGCCAGGGCGCGGGTGTCCGCTAACGAGGTGACATCGCATTGAATGGCGGAAATGGCGCCAGCGCTGGAGAGCGCCGCCGCCGTCTCTTCAGCTGCCGCACCGTCGATATCCGTGATTATCACCGATGCGCCTTCGCGCAAATAGGCCGCCGCGATGGCCCGTCCGATGCCTCCTGCACCCCCCGTGATCACCGCCCGCCGGCCCGCCAAACGTCCCGCCATGGTTTTCCTCCCGAAATCTCAATTGATAAATGTTGTTGGTGTAATGATACTAAGTTAAAACAAATCAAGTTGTTGGCCCTTCGGTGGGCGTTCTTCATCAACCTCCTCGGTGATCATGACCACAATGCGAACCGCAAAATATTTGACGCGATATCTGGTCTGTTCAATTGTGGTGCTCTTGGTTTTCGCGGCGCCCGCCCACGCTTACCTTGATCCGGGCACGGGTTCAATGATCCTGCAGGCCCTCGCCACGGCGGGCATCGGCGCCATGCTGTATTTCGCGTGGTTCTGGAAGAAAATCAGGAATTTCTTTGGCGGCGATACGGCATCCAAGGACGCCGTGCCGGACAACGAAGAAACGGACAAGAATTGAAGCCCGGGTTGCTATCAAGCAGCTTGTTACGCCGCCGCCACGGCGTCGCGCAGGGCTTCGCAGATCATGGCGATAGCGGCATCATCAAGATAGGGATGCATTGGCAGGGCCAATACCTCGCCGCTTAGCCGTTCCGATACTGGCAGGGAACCACGGCCACCGCCGTATTCGGCATAGGCCGGTTGCAGATGCATTGGCGAGGGATAGTATATCTGGGTCGGGATGCCGCGATGTTGCAGGCGTTCGGCAATGGCGTCGCGGTGCGGTAGCTTGATGGTATATTGGGCCCAAGAACTGTCGGCACCAGACATTTGCGTTGGCGTCGTCACCAATTCGGCCAGGCTGTCTGTGTAGCGCCGCGCCACGGATCGGCGAAGCTCAATTTCATCCTCGAATATTTCAAGTTTCGCCAGCAACACGGCGGCCTGCAAGGTGTCGAGGCGGCCATTCATGCCCAGCCGTACGATGTTGTATCGGTCTTCGCCCTCGCCATGCGTCCGGATTGACCGGCAGGTGGCGGCAAGTTCGTCATCATCGGTAAAAATTGCACCGCCGTCGCCATAGCAGCCCAATGGTTTGGCGGGATAGAACGAGGTCGCCGTGGCCTCCGCCAAGGTGCCGACGGTTTGGTTTTTCATTTTGGCGCCAAAACTTTGCGCTGAATCCGCTAGGCAGAACAAGCCATGCCAGTCAGCCAGATCGTTGATCGCCGGATAATCCGCCGGTTGGCCAAACAAATCCACCGCAATCAACGCCGCGGGCCGAAGCCGGCCGTCTTTCGCTGTGTTTGCAATGGCTTCGCCGAGACAGGTCGGGTTAAGATTAAAGGTAGATGCATCCACGTCGACAAAAACCGGCGTGGCGCCACACAGCAAAACCACCTCCGCCGTGGCGGTAAAGGTAAAGCTGGGTAGGAAGACTGCATCTCCACGGCCTATGCCTTTTGCCATTAATACCGCCAGTAAGGCGTCCGTACCGCTTGATACGCTGATAACATGCCGGCAATCGGTAAACGATGCCAACCGTGCTTCCAGTTCGGCCACCTCTGGGCCATTGACATAGCGGCCATGATCCAGAACCTGGCTGATCCGCCGCTCAAGATCCGGGCGGATTCGGCGTTGCTGTTCCGCCAGGTTGACAAATGGAATGCTCATGGTTTTTGTTTATTAGTCCGTGCGGCAGCGCAATGCATTATCGGCGGGCAGCATACTTAATGGTTTCAGCCATGTTGTCCACGACTTACCGAATTTGGTTTTATTCTACGGCGTGATGGTGCTCGGCAGCGCAAGCGAAAGTAAAATCCGCGTCCGCGCAAGTCATGCCGCTGTTCCCCCAAACTTGATCTAAGGGAAGTTAGCGATTTCTGCATGTCAGGCTCATGCGAATTTGTCCATGCAATTCAATCACAGACAATGGGCAAGCTTAGTCCAAAAGAAATTGTTCCCGGTAGTCCGCGCGCATTGCAGGATCATGTTCTGATTTTCGCAGCAGACAATTTCCAATCGCCAGCATATCAAGCTCGGTACCCATAAAACATCGAAAGGCATCGGTTGGCGTACATACGATCGGCTCACCTCGAATGTTGAAGGATGTATTGATCAGAACCGGGCATCCTGTACGGGCTTGAAAAGCTGTCAACAAAGCATGGTAGGATGGGTTCGTATCCGCGTGCACTGTCTGCACCCGCGCCGAGCCATCAATATGAGTGACCGCCGGGATTTCGGATCGCACTATGTTCAGCTTTTCGATGCCGAACAGTGACTGTTCCGCCTCCGTCATGCGCCACCGGCGGGCTGCCTTGACATCTGCTACCAGCAGCATATAGGGACTATCGCACGATATCTCAAACCAGTCGCTAGCCTGCTCGGCTAATACCGATGGTGCGAAGGGGCGAAAACTCTCCCGGTATTTGACCTTTATATTAAGGTCGCGTTGCATTGTTGGCGACCGGGGATCCCCTAGAATTGAACGGCCGCCCAAAGCCCTGGGCCCGAATTCCATGCGTCCCTGAAACCAGCCGACCGAGTCTCCTTCCGCCAATGCCTCGGCCACCGCTTCGATTATTTCAGCCTCTGACAGGACAGAATATGTTGCACCAGCTTCTGTGAGTTGCGTCTCGATCTCGGCTTGCGGGTAGGACGGGCCTAAATAGCTGCCGGCCATGGCGTCGGCGCCCTCGACCCTCCTTTCGTGGCCGAGGAACGTATGATAGGCGGCTAGGGCGGCACCTAGGGCGCCACCGGCATCGCCCGCCGCCGGTTGGATCCAGATGTTTTCGAAAGCTCCATCCCTTGATACTTTTCCGTTGGCAACGCAGTTTAGCGCCACGCCGCCTGCTAGGCATAAATTTGGACTGCCGCTCTCCTTGGCAAGGGATCTTGTTAGACGAAGGACAACTTCCTCGCACACGGCTTGAATGGAGGCTGCTAGATCCATGTCTCTTTGTTCCAGAAGGCTTTCGGGATTCCGCCGTGCGGCTCCAAATAGATCATCAAATCGGCTATTCGTCATGGTAAGGCCGACGCAATAATCAAAATATGATTGATCCAGGCGGAACGATCCATCCTGTTTCAAGTCTATTAGATGATCCAAAATTTTCTGAGCGAAGACCGGTTCGCCGTACGGCGCCAAGCCCATGACTTTGTACTCTCCGGAATTCACTTTGAAGCCGGTATAATAGGTGAACGCCGAATAGAGTAGGCCAAGTGAGTGGGGGAAATGAATTTCCTTATCGATGTTCAGTTCGGCGCCGTTGCCGATGGCAGTGCTTGTTGTCGCCCATTCGCCGACACCATCCATGGTCAATACCGCCGCGTCATCAAAGGGGGACGGGTAAAAGGCCGATGCGGCGTGACTCAAATGATGTTCGGCAAACAGCAGCCGACTTTGCCAGTCGAAATCCGGCGCCATTGATTGCAGTTTTTTGCGCAGATGATCTTTCTGAAAAAGCTTTTCCTTGAGCCAGATCGGTAACGCCATCTGAAATGACTTGAAGCCGCGCGGCGCAAAGGTCAGATAGGTTTCCAATAGCCTTTCGAATTTTAAAAAGGGTTTGTCGTAAAATGCTACATGATCAACGTCCGACAGACGAAGGCCTGCTTCTGATAAACAATAGGCGATGGCATTTTCCGGATATTCTGCGTCGTGCTTGATACGGGTAAAACGTTCTTCCTGGGCTGCCGCGACGACCCGACCATCGACAATCAACGCCGCCGCGCTATCATGGTAAAAGGCTGATAGGCCAAGAATGCGCATCTATGCGGTTCGTTTCATAACGTCAAAAAATTGTATAGATGAACGGAGCGACGGCGGAACCCTGACTCAACACCAAGAGTCCGCCAAAAAGCGCCATCATCACAATGATTGGCAAAAGCCAGAACTTTTTGCGTGCGCGCAGGAATGCCCAGAACTCGATTATGAAAGATAACATTAGAGGGCGTCCTTCAGAACTGTCGCCGCATTGCATCGCCTGGCGGACCGGGTGGGTGCCGTACAATCCAATAACTTGTTGCCTCGGGGTCGATAGCCAACCGCAACGGGTCCTTGCCGAATATCCGCATGATGAATGCAAGCGGTGTAATCGTCAGGAAAAATAGTAGACCAAGAATTAACGGATTGACGACACGATGCAACACCATGCCGAACCGAAACCAAAGATGATTTAAAGGCCGTAGCAAATTTGGCCGAAGCACGGACACGACAATGAAAAGGGCGGCCAACGCCATGGCCCAAATTCTTGGCGATAGACCTCCAATCAAGGGCCAAAGGCCAATTACGGCAAACAGTATGGCGAACGTTAGGCCGAAGGAACGGTTTTTACCGACTTTAACTTTGTCCGCGGAGGTGTGTCGCTCATGCGAGGTTGTATTCGATGTCAATTCTTATTCTCACTTGTCACTAGGGCGTTCCATGTCCAATAATTCAACGTCGAGCACGACGGTCTCATAGCATGGTTTGGCGAATTCTCATGAAATAATTTGTACCAGCTTCAAAATAGAAGAGGATCTGATAAACGATTGGGCAATAACCAGTCGAGACTGAAATTGATTGTTGGGTCATGTTGCGGGTTCGTATATAAGTTCTCTTCTGTTCAGCTGGCTGGAAATTTGTGCTGCAGTGAGCTTTGTATAAGCGACGTAAGATTGGGGACGCTGCGCATTATGGAATGGATGAATTACACGCGACCGAATAGCCAATTTATACCGTGTGTCGGGTAGTCGGCGGTGTCACCTAAAATACCGGCGACAAATGATCAGGATACAGGCAATTCCACGCATCTTGATCAGCGGCAAAGCCTGTTTGATTTGCAGAATCTCGCACTGGAATTATGGCGCTGGAAATGGGCCTTGATCTTGATCACAGTGTTAGGAACGCTGAAAGGGGTCAACGACGCGCGCCACTTCTCGCCCATTTTCAAAGCACAAATGACCGTTTCGCCCGCTATTCCTACTGGAATTTCAATTCCGTCGGGAGCGGGCGGGATCTTGGGTGCGGCGCAGTCATTCGGACTAATTAGTGGCGGACCACAGACGGCGAATTCCTTTGATCATTTTAGGCAAGTGATTGGATCACGCTCACTCGCATTTGTGCTGCAGAATAAGCATGGATTGATGCAGAAGGTATTTACGGGTAGCTGGGACGCAGCCAACGGCAAATGGATAGAACCGAATATCGATAGGACGTCTATTCGTTGGCGGATCAAACGAATATTTCACTACAATGTTCCAACCGTGCCGGACATAGGGAGTTTGGCGAATTTCGTTGGTGGTATGGTTCAAGTGGGCCAGATCGAAAACTCACCATTCTTCAGTATTTCCGTCGAGCATCCCGACCGGAAGCTCGCCTTATACTTACTTGATACCGTATATCGGGAGGCTGATGAACTACTCGGCGAGCGAGACAGGAATAAGCAGGCGCAAAATAGAAAGTACCTTGAAGAACAATTGGAAAAATCGCAGTTGGTGGAGGTGCGTTCGGCCCTGCTTGGCATGGTAATGCAGCAGGAGCAAAAGTCCATGTTGGTGAACGTGGAGCCGCCCTATACAATAAAAGTGCTTGAGCCGCCGTGGGTGGCAGTGCAACCTAGTGAACCCAATTTGGCCCGAATGATTGGCCTGCCTGCGTTTGTGTCCATGGCTCTGTGCCTTATAGTCGTGGTTGTCCTCACTTCATTCAAAATGGAGTAGTTTGGCGTGACCGTGGACGCGAGAGCACTTTTGGGGCTTGATCATTGCTCTGGATTATTTGGTTGAGATCGGCTCTTGGCGTGATGTGGGACAAGGTCCAACAGCCGCGAAGGTCACCGGCGGGTCTGAAATACCGGCCGCCCGTAGCGATTACGAACCATTCAGCGGTGTTACATCACCTGCCCGGCGTTTCAAGTCCTGCTGTGCGGGCGGAATCATTCATCCAGGGTTTTTCCGAAACTGCCTTAGGACGTGCGGTCGAGGCTGGAATATCATTTGAATGACGTACGGTTGGAGAATTTTTTTCGTATTGCTGTTCGTCTATAGGTGCGCCATGTCGGTCGTCGGCGAACTTGTCGTCACGCGTTTCACGACCCTTGGTGATACCAATCAATATCAAAGAAGCACTTTAACGATTTTCGATCTTGAACGCGAATTATCATTCGGGAAATTATTCGAAGATGGGCGCTATTTTGCGACCATAGTAACGGAAACATTGGGCGGGATATTTCACGCGCTGTTGTTTGGTAATGCTATTCTGATCGACATAGGCTTCCAAACGATAGCTTTCATCGGGATTTACAAGTTCTTGATGGCTGTTCCAATGACCGAACGTAGAATATTGGCAATCTTCGTTCTCACGCCGTCGTTCAATTTATGGTCATCCGTTGCGGCGAAGGAGCCATTGATCGTTTTTTTCATTGGTGTCATTTGCGCCTATCTCGTAAAGCTCTATTCAAATAAAGCCAAATTGGGAGCACTCGAGATTGTTAGTGTGATCGGAATATTTTTTTTCAAAGTACATTACGTGCCGGCGTTATTATTTTTATATTTTAGCTTAATTTTCGGGAAAAATGTAAAGCAAAAGGCGGCATTTGTGGTGCTGGCCGGGATGATCTCACTCGTGCCGCTCTATTTGGCTAGGGACAAAGTCGACGAGATGGCGTTCCGGATCACCCCTCACTTCCTAAGTTATGGCAATTCGCGCGAGGCTATCTGGGTTGAAAAATACGATGTGTTCAGCAAGGCGCCATACGGCATGTTCCAGGGCTTTTTTGGACCAACGATCAGTGAAAGCCAGGCCGGTCCCCTTCAGTTGGCTTCCTTCATGGAAAGCACGGTGATCATCGCGTTGCTGCTTTTGCTTCTTGTTCGGCGGATTCGAAAACTTCCGGTATACAGTTTCTTTGTGGGGTCGTTTGCACTTGGATGGCTACTATTCGCGAGTTACCCACTTGGTATTATGAATTCCGGCTCCGCCATTCGCTATCGGACTGGGCATTTGTTGCTGGTGGTCTTCATTTTCACCATTACCCTCTCGCGCAGTTACTATTTGGCTTGGCGAAAACAACAAGAATTTGAGGCCTTGGCGCGAACACCAGGCAATCGCCAGAACGGTTCGGGTTCCTAACCTTGCGAATTTTGCGCTGCTGCCAAGCTGGTCCCCGGCCCATCTGGTCAGGGCCTTGCAAGGCATGCGGGGCGCGGCCCTGATCGTACCAGTGACCCTGGTCGCCGAGGTTGGCGATCTGAACCGCTTCCAGAAACCGGCCCAGTTGATGGCCTAACTTGGCCTGGTGCCCACCGAGCGGTGTACGATATCATGCAACGCTTCATGGAGCGCACCGCACGCAAAGTCCCGATGGAGTTCCCCGTCCCGCGACCGCCGGACTGGATTTCAAAGCTAAGGCCGCCGCTCTGGAGTTTCGGCGGTTCATCAACATCGCGTCCGCGCTGTCCGTCTTTGTACTATTCTATCGTGAAAGCCTTTGTTAGGTCTGATTTTCCCGTTCCTCGGTATGGGGCCCCTCCATCGAGGGCTCCAGGCAACCATGGCTCAAGCCGGCATACAACGTCGCGCTCTTGGCAATCATGCTTTCTGTTGAATAATGTTCAACGATGCGATCACGACAGCGACCCTTTAAACCTTTCAATTTTTCCTTCGGCATGGAGAGAATTTCTTCCCAGCCGGCGGCCAAAGCAATGGCATCACCAGGCGCGACAACGATGCCTGTTTCACCAACGATCGCGGCGGCATCACCACAATCCGTGACGATGCAGGGCAAGCCCACCGCCATGGCTTCTCCGACGCTGTTTGGGAATCCTTCACCGAACTTTGAGGTCAAGGTATTTATGTCCAGGGCGCTATAAACGGCCTGCATGTCGCTACGTACGCCGGCCCAAGTAACTTTTTCCTCGATGCCAAGATTGCATGCCAGCAGTTGGAGTTGTTTTAGTCGTTGTTGAGATCCCCAGCCTATACAAGCGAAGCGAATGGATGGATGTGACGCCGCGATCTGTGCGGCAGCGGTTAGAAAAGTCGTATGGTCCTTCTTTACATCCAGGCGAGCGACAAGACCGATAAGGGGCGCTTCGGTCGGAATACCCCATTCTCGGCGAACGTTTGCACCCGCCATCATATCACGCACAAATCTACCCGTATCAATGCCGTTCTCTACGACGTAAAATTTTCGGCTGTCAAATCCCATAGAGACTGCGTGATGCCGCCCGGCGTGGGAATTCGCGATCGCCATGTCCATACGGCGAGACGATAGACGCATCGCCAAGGCGACGAGCCGCCGACTGTAATCATAGCTCCCCAAATCCGTATTGGAGGCCCGAAAACCCCAGATGACACGCATTTTGGAAACAAAAGGGCGGGCAAGAAGGGCGAGAAGGTTGGGAGGCCCTTGGAAGGCATGGACCAAGTGAGGGTTAAATGCCCGCAACGCCATGGTCAACTTATATTGAAACGACAACAAGTCCCAACGACCGCTCTTATTGAGGCATCGCACCTCCACGCCGGCATCAAGCAGCGCTTTTTCGAACTCACCGCCGGGGTAAAATGTCAGGATGAGCGGGGCGAATCGTTTTCGATCAAGACCGGCCGCCAAAAGGCTCAATTGTCTTTCCGCGCCACCGATTTCCAGCTTGCGAATTAGGAAAGCGATACGTATTACATTCATCTATGAAAACTAGTCGTGGGGAAAATTCTGGTCAATGAAAAAGCTCTTCATTCCAATTCATGAACATCAGATTTGCAACCATGGTATTTGCCGGGGGAGATTATTTCAGTCATGATTATAGACCGATTGTTGGACCTTCCGCCTCGTGTATCCGCCCGCAAGATACGGCAGCGAATACTGGGCACCCAAGGCGGGTTTGATGTCGAGAATATCCTTCAAACACCCCGGTTGATGCGCTCACAGCGGTTCTATGATTTCTTGAGCCGATATGAAGCAATCCTGCTACGCGCCGACAATTGGAAGTCTCTCGAATTCGATGAACGAGATGTCCTCGAAATTGGTTGTGGCCAAATGTTGGGTTTCGGGCCCATTGCAATATTTCGCGGCGCAAATTCTTACTCGGGAATCGAACCGCTTTTTGACGACCGGGTGCTGCACGCACCCGAAATTGTTGACACTTATTATCTCCACGTTTTCAAGGACCTTTCGGCGATTTATGGTCCGCTGCTCAGTTTCGATGAGTTCATGATGCGTTTGCGCACCAGGGTCACGGTGAACTCTGAATATCTTGTTGAATCCAGTTTCACCGGTCCATTTGATGTCGTAATCTCAAATTCTTGTCTCGAGCACATTTTTGATTTCGAGGCCTCAATGTCGGCCTTGCATAAGCGTTCAGCCCCGAATTGCCGCTATTTGCATTTAGTTGATTTTGCTAATCATCTACTAAGCAAGCATCCGTTCGACGGGCTCTATTCGGTCGACCCGGATACCTTTTGGTCAAAACATGGACGGAATATCAATCTCCATAGATTGCCTGAAATAATTCAGGGGTTGGAAAATGCCGGCTTCAAACCTGGCGTCGTGCCCTATTCGCATTTTCCTGAAGCTTACAGCGGTTCAATACATCCGTATTGGCGCGAAAGATATCCAGACGACCAAATACTGTTCCTCAAAACAGCCATTATACACAGTGCCGATTGACCGCCAATTATCAGAGCAAGCTTCGCTGAACCGTTGTTCAGCCGCCAGACTGCTCTCCCAGATACGAACATTCAAGGGTTAGTCCGGCAACTCCATCGGTGATTCGCCTTTTGTAACGCTCCGCTTGGTGGGCAATCTCGACCAGCTGATGGCGTGGTCTCTTCCAATGGGCGGAAATTTTCCGAGATTGCATATTAGATTGAATAAAAACCGTGAAATACAATCTTCAAAAAAAAGAGTTCTCGTGCCTTTTGTGCGTGAGTTTGTTGCTTCGTTCAATGAACCATATGACCCCACCAGGCAAACCAATGGTGAACATTGTTACGCCGTAAGAGATGGATACAAGCAGGGCCCCTTCGGGATCGACGCCAGCAGCGCCAAACAAGGTTACCGTCGCAGCTTCGCGCACACCCCAACCTCCAATGGAAATAGGTAAGGTCGTCGCCAGGATAACCGCCGGCACAAGGACGATACAGATTGATAAGGGCATGGTCACGTTCAGCGTCCAGGCCAACAGGAAATAGCTAATTGACGCGGCAAACTGGATCGCAATGGACATGCCAATTATTTTTGAGCCATGACCCCAGGATAAATACACGATACGCGCATCGCGGACGATACCGAAAAGGGGCCGAATGATCGGTATGCGCCGTAGACCCGCCGGCAGCCGATCCAGGCTGAGCGCAACCGGTATCGCAAAGAAAATGCCGATAACCACAACCAGCATGGTTTGTCTTAGTCCGTCAGAGGAAATAATCTCATCCAAGATAGGCTGTGCGGCGGCGACGATCATGACGAGGGCCACCACAGCCGACGAGCGGTCGATCAAAATCCCCCCCAGGGCGCGTTCAAAGGGGAAGCCACCTCGGGTCAACAGCCAAATTCGCACGGCGTCGCCGCCGACGGACGAGGGCAGGGCAGAATTAAAAAACAGCCCGACAAACTGAAGGCGAATGGAGGCCATGAAGCCCAGCCGTAATCGCAATGCCCCCATGACCGACGCCAACCGGACCGCGCCTACACACTGCGCCAGGGTCAACAGCGCGAACGCCGCTAGCAATGGTACGCCCTCGGCTTGAGATAATTTTTCCTGTACCTGATCGAACCGTACATTTCGCGTCGCCAAATACAGCAACAGAACCGTCGTCGCGCCCTTGGCCAGTAAAAAAAGCCAATATCCCCCAGTTCGTGCCCGCGATCTTGGCGGCGGACCTGCCGCGTCTTCCCCATTGGGTTTGTAATTTTCGACGGGCGTTGTCACGCCCGTATGTCTCTTCGAACCAGCCAAGTGAACGGGGCGCCGAAACTAGCCGTCATGACGATAAGAAAGGACACAGTGATCGCAAATGGTATAGCGGCCTAAAATTCCGGACAGCGGAGCAGAAAGTTGCCGAAGGGGAAATAGAATATAATTGCGCAGGCTTGTTCGACGCCAAACGCCTTGGCCAAATTTTTCCACGGTGGTCGACGACATTATGCAGGCTCCACGTTTTTCACAGGCGTAAGATCCAAGAATCTCTCCCAAGTCTCGATAATCTTTTTGGGATCGTGATTTTCAATATGTTTCCTCGCGGCTTGGCCCAACCGTTGCCGCAGCTCCAAATCATGCGCCAGCCGCTCCATCGCGGCGGCCAGCGCGTTCGCATTGTCGACCGGCACCACCAGGCCGTTGACGTTGTCTTTTACATGCTCCAGCGGGCCCGGCGAGGCATTAGAAACTATCGCGGGCAGCCCGCATCCCATGGCTTCAAGCAAAGCGTTGGGGGTGCCTTCGAAGCGGGAAGGCAAAACAAAACAATCGGCCTCCACATAACATTTATAGGGGTCATGAGCGATTCGCAGCCAATCCACGCGATCCGATATACCAAGGGTTTCCGCCTGCCGCTTCAGCGCCGTCTCCAGATCCCCGTCGCCAACCACCTGCAAGCGCCATGACGGCGCCTTGTCGGCGATCAAGGCAAAGGCGTCCAGCAACACATCATGCGCCTTCTGATGGTTCAGACGGGCGACAATCAGAAATTTCAAGGTATCAATCCTGGCCGTGGCCGCGACCGTGGCCGAATAGGGCTGAATGGGGTTGGGGGCATAGACCAATTTCGCGTCGGGTACGAAGCCGCCTAGGGCCGCAAGGGCGCCCCGGCTATTAGCCGTCACCAGATCCGCGTGTCGGTAAAGCAGGCGGCGAAGGAGATCCCAGACGCGGCCATGGGATTGCCGCGTCGGGTCATTGCGTTCGGAAATCGCCACTGTTAACCCCAGGCCCAAAGTGGCGATGATGGTCAGGATATTCATTGAAGCGAGAAAAGCGATGACGGTTCCTGCTTCGGCTTCGCGAATGGCGCGGCGCAGTTGGCGCAACCTAAGAAGGTTCGATCCGATCGCACTCATGACGGAATCCGTATCACCCAGCCCACCCAGGGATAACCGGGTAACGCCGGGGTCGAGTTTGAAGAAATCGTCATCCGGTGACGCCAGGGTGATGATGCAAACGCGCCGTCCGCGTCGGGCCCATGTGCTGGCCAAGGTCGCGACCACGCGCTGAGCGCCGCCGCATCCAAGATCGGCAATAATAAATGCGATATCGTGGGTCATCGGCCGATGTAGGTGAAATGTGACAGGCTACAATTTGCCATCAAGGCGTAGCGTTGCTTGGGGTCTTGCGCAACATGTAATGATTGAGGGCAAGGTTCTCCAGGCCTGAATTCATGAACACGTTGATGGCATCGGCGGGCGTATCGACGATGGGATAGCCGTGCAGGTTAAAGGAGGTGTTCAGCACGACGCCGCGGCCGGTCTTTTCCTCAAAGCGCGATATTAGTTTGTGATAGCCCGGATTGGCGCCTTGCGACACTATTTGCGGTCGGATCGTGGCATCACGCGGATGGCTGGCCGCGATCAGGTCCTTGTAACCCTGATCCCGGGTTGGAAAAGCGAAAGTCATGAATTTAGGATCTAAATTCTTTGGATCGTCGAAATAATGATGCGCGCGTTCCTCGCGGATTGAGGGCGCGAAGGGCATCCAGAAGTCACGTTGTTTGATGGCGCGGTTGATTTCATCGACGCGTGCGTAGTTCTCGGCGCTGGCCAAGATGCTGCGGTTTCCCAAGGCCCGTGCGCCCCACTCCATGCGGCCTCGGCAGCGGGCGACTGTTTGACCATCAGCCAAAAGGTCGGCGATGGTCAGGTCGATATCGCCGGGCGCGGCTACTTCGACCAGGTCGCCATGCAAGCCATCCGCGATGGCTTTCTCTTCCGCGTTCCGGTCATGTTCGGCGCCAAGATAGAGATGTTGCAGGATGCTGTCGCCGTGATCGGTTTGCCCTGATGTCTGGTAGAAGCGGTGCAGGCACGCGCCGATCGATAATGATTCATCCCCCGCGCTCGGCATCACGTACATTGACGTCACTTCCGGCAGCTGAGCGATCAGCATGTTCGCCTTGACGTTCATGAAGACGCCGCCGCCGCAAACAATGTCGGAGATGCCGGTTTCCCGAATGCACGCGCGCACCCAGTCAGTCAATATTTCTTCGGTAAATAGTTGCGCGGCACCGGCGATGACATCAAAACGGACATTTTCAAAGCTGTCCCGCAGATATTCGTAGCAATAATTCATCGACAGTTCGCCAACCTGCTCAAACCGCATTTCCTTGTCATGGACCTGAAGGAGTTGGCGCAATGGTTCGGCCGCCGCATTGGACCGTATTGGATCGGCATAGGGGGCCAAACCCATCAGCTTGTATTCATGTTCCCAGGGGGTCATGCCCATGAGCATGGTAACCCGGGAATAAATTTTGCCCAACGAGGCGTGGCGGTTGATCGCGGCCAATCGCTCTATGCTATTGCCCATACAACGGGAGACACTGCCGGAAAGATTGTCCCCGGCCCCATCGCAGGTCAGACCCAGAATGGGTTTTCCCGTTTGCGCGTTCGGCGCCGTGTAGTAGGCGGCGGCGAGGTGGCAAAGGTGATGTTCAAGGAAGCCTACTTTGGCCGCCGGGATATCAAGATGTTTCGAAACCGTCGCGATGCGATCTTGTTTTCGAACTTCGAGAATTACCTTTTGATAGTCGTTTTGCTGCAGCTCTGTCTTGAGTTGGTCTTGCAGCCCGACTCGATACCACGGTTCAAGATTTGTGAGATAATCTCCCTTGTGCATAAATTCCGACGCATAGACGATTTCCGCCAAATTCTCGGGTGCTATACCAGCCATGTACAAGACGTTCTCGATGGCCAATTTGGGGTAGCCGACGGTGTTCTTTTGACGGGTTAGCCGTTCTTCCGAGACGGATGCCAAAACCACTCCGTCGCCAGTCAGCGTGGCGCCACTGTTGTGGCCGTCGTGGATGCCGAGAATATATTTCATATCAATTGAAGAACTTGGACGGCGGTTCGTATAATCGACAATATCGCGAGCCGGCCTCCGTCAGCGGAAATTGCAAGTCTGGCGAGTTCATTGGATAGCCTAGAATTTACAACGGTTAAAAATTTGCACGGACGGCAATTGCCTGATCAACTTCAACCGTTGTCAAAAATATTGACCGGTCAAATTGATTCATCGAGCCATTCGGTCTAGCGGTGATCTTGCCCCTCCAGGATATTTCCGGGGACGGGGATTGGCGTGTTTACGTTCTTTTCTCGCTTGTGATAAAAGGTCTGGTTCGTACCATTAAATAGACCTGTGAAACCCGCGACTTTGTTGAAGTAATAGTGCAACTTTTTTTCAGTGCGATAATAATTTTCGAAATTCTTCTTCATTTCCGCTTCAGCACTTGACTTCAACCGCGTTAGTTCGGCGTCCGACAAACCCGACACATTGTGTATGAGGTTTGTCAAGGTCCCATCATCGTTACTCAGTCCTTCCAGAACCGACAGGTGATCGCCAATAGGTCCATCGGCCCCAACATGTTGCATGAAAAGCGGTGTTCCTGGCAAAAGTTGCAGGAATGCCATTTCCCGAGCGGGAAGCTTCAACTCCCGAAACAATTCAACAGTCTCACATACGGTTGCTTCATTCTCGCCTGGCGTTCCGATAATAAGTTCGGTACCAGGGTAGATGCCGGCCTCCCTGCACCGGATCACGGTCTGTCGAATATCATCGGGCATGATCTGCTTGTGCATGGTCTCCAGAATTTTGCCACTTCCAGACTCGACACCCAAAGTGACCCGAACGCATCCCGCACGCCGCATTAGCTTCAGAACTTCCGGTTTCAGACCCTTGGCGCGGGACTGGCAGCGCCATACTACCTTCAATGGCATAACTTTCTCGCAGAATTCTTCAATCCACGAACGCGCCTGCATGAAAAGTTCGTCCTCAATGGCAAAGCAGTTAATGCCGTAGGTACTTATGAGAAATTTCATTTCCTCGACAACGCCTTCAACGCTGCGCTTACGATATTTCCGTGTCAACCGACCGCAAAAAGTGCACGAGAAAGGGCAGCCT
>JAPYPT010000087.1:15086-18756 GCA_029937535.1 Alphaproteobacteria bacterium | reverse complement strand
AGCCGGAGGTTATTGCCTCCGATCCCAGCCGCGTGCTGATCCCCGGTTTTGGCGTCGATGCGGTCTGCCATGTGCCGGCGGGCTGTCATCCCGCGCCCTTGATCGGCAAGTGGCAGCGGGACAATGCTTTCTTCCATCATTATCACAAGGAAACCCGTGATCCGGCGGATTTTGACCGCTGGTGCGATGAATGGGTGCGCGATCTGCCCGATCACGCCGCCTACCGCGCCAAGCTGGGCGGGCAGTTGGAAGAACTGCGGATCCTGGGCGATGTTCCCTCCGCCCCCGCCAACTACGCGACAGAGTAGGATGGGAGTAGGATAATGGTGCACGAATATTCCACCCAGGAATTGATGATCATTGCCGCCGCCCGGCAGATCCAGGACGGCGAACGTATCTTTGTCGGCATGCGCCTACCCATCACCGCCTATGGCGTGGCGCGGCTGACCCACGCGCCTAACGCCGTGGGATTGTTCGAAAGTGGCGTGGCCCGCTACGAACCCGCCGACGGCATGCTCTACACCATGTGCGACGGCCCCAATCAGCTCGGCGCGGCCTGGACCACGGGGTTGATCCAGATCATGGGATTGTTAAGCGGCGGCCGCGTGCACGCCGGCTTCATCGGCGGCGCGGAGGTGGACAAGTTCGGCAACATCAACACCTCCTACATCGGCGATATCGATAACCCCAAGGTCAAGCTGCCGGGCTCTGGCGGCGCACCCGACATCGCGGCCATGGCGGAACGCCTGGTGATCATCATCAACCACCAGAAACATCGTCTGGTGGAAAAGGTCGATTTCATCACCTCGCCCGGCTACCTGGACGGCGGCGATGCCCGCAAAAAGGCCGGGCTACCCGGCGCCGGACCCGCCGTGATCATTACCGACCGCGCCATCCTGCGGCCCCATGGCCCGGACAACGAATTCCACCTGGCCTCCGTCCATCCCGGCCACACCTTGGAAGAGGTGGTACAAAACACCGGCTGGGACCTGAAGTCGGTGCCCGACCTGGAAGAAACTCCTGTACCCACGAAAGAGGAGATGGACGCCCTGCATCACATCGACAAGGAAGGCTTTTGGCGCAGTTAAGAAAACAACGCAGTCAGAATTAGGCAAAAGCATGTCCCGACCCCCACTGGCTTGGACTAGCTAGCCATGTCGAAACTTTACTTCGAGGATATCAATGTTGGCGACACGTTCACTGGTGAGAAGGTCGCCGTCGTTCACGAACGCATGCTTGCCTTCGCACAGGAATTCGACAGTCAGCCGATGCATCTCGATTCGGCGGCGGCGAAAGCCATGGGCCTGGATGATATCATCGCCTCGGGCAGCTACACCTTCTCTGTGTTGACCAAATCTTGCGTCGCCATTTGGGACAAGCTCCATTTTCTGCCAAGCGGCTTGGGGTTTCAGATGAGTTTCACGAAGCCGGTTTACGCTGGCGACGATCTTCAAATCCACTGCGAAATCATGAGCAAGCGGCTGAGCCGAAACTCTTCCCGGGGCGTGCTGGAGGTGAAGCAGGCCTGCCTCAATCAAAATGGCGAGTCGGTACTCGACATTGAGAGCATTTGGTTGGTCCGGACAAGAGACGGCGGATAATTTGCATTCAGGCTGACCTTCTCCGCGCCACATTGGCAAAGACAGCTTCTGGCCCAGCTAAATGGTCAAGGCGATATCGAAGCGGCGGCGCAGGACATCGACAATCAGTTCGAAACAGGCGCCTTTACGCACGACGGTCATGTCCATCACGTCGAGCAAGGTGGATGAGGCGCCATAGGGGTGATATTTGCGCAGGCCGTAATCGATAATGATATCCGCGATGGCCGTGATTTCCGGCTCCATGTCCTCGACCCTGAACTTGGTGCCTTGCAGGGAGCGGTTGGCGGAGGAGCCGAACAGCGGGTGGCCCGCGGCCAGGCTGAGCCGGCTGATGGCGCCATGAAAGGCGCCCGCGTTCATCAGCAAGGCGATGGTGCCGTCCTTGTTGCTGCCGTCCAGACTGATCACGTTCAACAACGGGTGCGATGGATCACAGGGCGCGATCACGCCCAGGGGCAGGTCCGCATCCACCGTAAGCGCCTGGACCACATCATGGGCCCTTTGATCGACCTTGTGGATGGCTTCGTGGATCGCCCCATCGCCGACCATGGCGTTAAGCTTGTCTGCCGCCCGGCCCTTGGTCTCGAAAATTCGGGCCAAGGCCGCCTCCGAGCCGCCGATCAGGGAATAACCCACGTCCATGGGCAGAATGGCAATGCCGCCCCTCCGTAGTACGGCAAAGGCCCGCGCCGCATCGCCCTCGATGTCGTATCGTCCCAGCATGGTAATTCGCACCCGTGTCGGTTAAAGTTGCCGGCAAAATTCATTCAGACGGATAAGGTATTTTTCCATGAGCCTCAATGTCATAGATGATCAATACAACGATCTGCCGTTCGAAGTGACCCCCTATTCGCCAACCATCGGCGCCGAAATCAGCGGTATTGATCTAGCCCAGCCCCTTACCGATGCGCAGGTCGAAGGCGTCCGTGCGGCGCTGCTGGACCGCAAGGTGATCTTTTTCCGAGATCAGGACATCACCACGGAGCAGCATTTGGATTTCGCCCGTAACTTCGGCGAGCGCGAAGTGCATCCATTCGCCCCGCACAAGGAAGGCTACCCGGAGGTTCTGGCCATCACCCATGACCGCGAGCGGCCGGGACAGGAAAACGGCTGGCACTCGGACGTAACCTGGCGGCTGGAGCCATCCCTGGGGTCCGTCTTGCGCTGCCTGGAATGCCCGCCCATGGGCGGCGATACGCTGTTTTCCGACAGCTACGCCGCCTACGACAATCTACCCGAAGCCGTGCGCGAAAAGGTCGAGGGCAAGTATGCCCTGCATGATTTCGAGGGCTTTCGCACCCGTCTGCGGGACCGGGGCATCGGCGAGGAACAGATCGAGGCCTTCAACAAATCCTACCCCAACCCCGAACATCCCGTCATCCGCAGCCACCCCGAGACCGGCCGCAAGGGGATCTATGTCAACGCAGCATTCACCAAGCATATCATCGGCATGGCGCAAGCCGACAGCGACGCCCTGCTTGGCGTGCTGTACCATCAGGCCAACATGCCCGAATACCAGTGCCGCTTCCGCTGGGCCAAGAATTCCATCGCCTTTTGGGACAACCGGGCCTGCCAGCATTATGCCTCATCCGATTACTGGCCCCATTTCCGCATCGTGGAGCGGGTCACCATCATTGGCGATGTGCCCTATTATAAATCAGACGGCCCAGCCACGGACTTGGATGAGAGCCCGTTCCGGGGCCGTATCAAAAGACAGCACACCGATCCGGGGCCAAATCTGTTTAAAGTCTAGGCAACCCTGTACCCAAACCGCCGTCTTCGTACTAGACTAAAACTTCAGCAGGCGGCAGGGGGGCTTTAGCTTGCGAACAAAAGGGATGTCAGATGGCAAACGACGGCAAGAACCCAAGTGATTGGTTCTCCGAACAACTATCGGACTTGAAAGATGATATGGGGCAGTTGGAGGACCGCTTGCGGCCCTCCGCCTCCGGAGGCAACGGCAATCGATCCGGGTCCTCGTCATCCCGCATATCGCAACCGCCCACGATAGCGCCGGCCCCCACCATCGCGCCGCCGCCGACGATCGCGCCGCCGCAAATCTCGCCGCC
>JAPYPT010000087.1:0-14986 GCA_029937535.1 Alphaproteobacteria bacterium | reverse complement strand
CGCCGCCGCAAATCTCGCCGCCCGGCGCACCGGCCTACACACCGCCCCCACCCTCACGGGCACCCCAGGCGCCGGCCCCCAGCGCCCGCCGGGAAACACCCGTTCACGCCCGCACCACCCCCACCGCCCCGGCGCCGACGACCGTATCCCGGCCCTCGCCGCGTCCGCGTCAGGGTGGGTCCGACGGCGGCTACCGCCTTGGGGTCGATGTGGGCGGCACCTTCACCGATCTGTTGTTGATCGATGAAGGCAGCGGCCATGCCTACACGGCAAAGGTGCCCTCGACGCCGGATGATTCCTCCCGCGGCGTGCTGTTCGGCATTGAGAAAATTTGTCAGGAGGCCGGCATCGAGCTGTCCGCCGTGGGCCGCGTCATGCATGGCACCACCGTGGCGACCAATACCGTTCTAACGGGCAGCGGCGCCCTGGTCGGCCTGATCACCACCAAGGGCTTCAAGCAGGTTTTGCAGATCGCCCGTTCTTACGTTCCGGGCGGCCTGGGCGGCTGGGTCATCTTTAACAAGTCCGATCCCCTGGCGCCGCTGGAGCTGACCATCGAGGCGAACGAGCGCATGAGCGCGCTTGGCGAAGTGGTGGAGGCGCTGGATGAAAAGGCTATGGCCGATGATATCGCCTCTCTGAAAGGCAGCGGCGTCGAGGCCCTGACCATTTCCCTGGTCAACGCCTATGCCAATGGCGAACATGAACAACGCATCCGCACCATCGCCGAGAGGGTGATGCCGGGGATCCCGGTCTCCATCTCGTCGGAAGTAATACCGGAGATGTATGAGTATGAACGGGCCGAGACCACGGTGGTCAATTCCTATATCCGGCCCGTGGTTTCCACATATATCGAAAACCTCGAGGCGGAACTGAACAACCGCATGAACGGTGTGCAGCTGCATATTCTGCGCTCCGACGGCGGTCTGGCCTCGGCCGAGGCGGCCAAGGCGGCGCCGGTGAATTTGTTGATGAGCGGGCCGGCGGGTGGCGTTTCGGGCGCCATCTGGATCGCCAAGCAGGCTGGCTTCGAAAACCTGTTGACCTTCGACATGGGCGGCACCTCAACGGATGTGGCATTGATCGAGGACGGCGTGGCGCGGACCCGGCGGGAGACGCGGGTGGCGGATGTGACCGTGCGCGCCTCCTCCATCGATGTCCGCACGGTGGGCGCGGGCGGCGGCTCCATCGCCTACGTGCCGGAATTGACCAAGGCGCTACGCGTCGGCCCGCAAAGTGCCGGCGCGGTCCCCGGTCCCGCCGCCTATGGCACGGGTGGCGAGGAACCGACCGTGACCGACGCCAACGTGGTCTTGGGCTATCTGCCATCGGGCGCCAAGCTGGGCGGCGACATGCAATTGGACCACGCCGCCGCCGAACGGGCCATGGGCAAGGTCGCCTCGGCCATGGGCCTTGGCATCAAGGAGGCCGCCGAGGGCATCGTCAATATCGTCAACGAGAACATGTTCGGCGCCCTGCGCCTGGTATCCGTTGAACAAGGCTATGACCCCCGTGATTTCGCCCTGGTGGGTTTTGGCGGCGCGGGGCCGCTGCATGCCAATGCGCTCGGCAAATTGATGGGCAGTTGGCCCGTCGTGATCCCGCCCGGTCCCGGCGTTCTGTGCGCCTATGGCGATGCCACCACGCGGGTCCGCGACGAGGCCTCCCGCACCTTTGTCCGCCGCTTCGAGGAAACCTCGGATGGCGAAGTGCGTGGCATTCTGGAAGAGCTGGCCGAGATCGCCGCCCGCGCCCTGGACGACGAGGGCGTGGCGCGCTCCGACCAGACCACCCTGTACCAGATCGATTTGCGTTATGCCGGGCAAGCCATGCAATTGACCGTGGACCTGACGCCCGAAGACTATGGCCGGGGCGGCCTGGTCGAGGCGGGCAAGCTTTTCAACGCCATGCACGAACAGATGTTCACCTTCGCGCTGGAAACCGGGCACGAGCTCTATAACCTGCGCGCCATGGTCCAGGGCCGGGAAAGCTCGGCCAAGGCGGAAACCTTGCAATCGGGTAATGCGGACGCCTCCGCCGCCGCCTACCAGGACACCTCTATTTTTGTTGAAGGCCAGGACCGCCCGGCCAAAATCTACGACCGCGCCAAATTGCTGGCGGGCAACCGTATCGCCGGCCCGGCAGTCGTCACTGAAATGGACTCCACGACCGTCATCCTGCCCGGCCACGAGGGCGAAGTTGACACCGTGGGCAACATCTTGATCCGTCCGGCGTCATGAAAATGCTAATGACTTCGGACCGCTATCACATGCCCCTGGATGCCCGGATCAAGTCCGGGCATGACGGCGGAGCTCTGTCATTGCCGGGCTTGACCCGGCAATCCAGGGCAACGGGCTCCGGTGCCGGCTGATGAGCTATTACGTCTACATGATGGCTAGCAAAAGAAACGGCACGCTGTATACCGGCGTCACCAACGATCTTATCCGTCGCACTCACGAGCATCGTGAAGGCGTTGCCGATGGCTTTACGAGCGAACACGATGTCAAGAATTTGGTCTGGTTTGAAGAAGCCGTCGAGGCGCGCTCGGCCATCCAACGGGAAAAGAATATCAAGCATTGGTCACGAGCCTGGAAAATCTCGTTGATCGAATCGGAAAATCCAGCGTGGCGGGATCTTTATAATGATATCGTTCAGTAATTCCGCCGCACCACCGACACCGCCCCTGGATGCCCGGATCAAGTCCGGGCATGACAATACTTTGCCGTCCGGGCACGACGACGCCCATCTGTCATTGCCGGGCTTGACCCGGCAATCCAGGAAACCACGCCTGCGAGAAGGGAACTGATCATGCCTGCCAAGATTATTCAGACCAACAACACGCCGTTCAGCAAAATCGACCTGGATCCGATCACCCTGGACATTGTCGAGAACGCCTTGCGCAATGCCCGCGATGAGATGGACGCGGTGCTGTTCCGCACCGCCATGTCGCCCGGCATCCGCGAGCAGCACGACGCCTTTCCCATGATCGCCAATCAGGACGGCAAGATGGTGGTGGGGCAGTTCGGCTCGTTCTTCCACGGTTTTCAGGCGGGCTATGACGGCACCATCGAGGAGGGCGATGTCTTTCTGACCAACGACCCCTATTCGTGCAATGGCGCCATCAGCCATTTGAACGACTGGCTGACCATGATGCCCATCTATATCGACGGCCGCCTGGTCGCCTGGGGCGCCATGTTCGGCCATATGACCGACATCGGCGGCAAGGTGCCGGGCAGCCTGCCTACCGATGCCGCCCAGTTGTTCGAGGAAGGCGTGCAAATTCCGCCCGTAAAAATCTACCGCAAGGGCGTCCTGAACGAGGAAATTCTGGAACTGATCCTGCGCAACTGCCGCCTGCCGGAATGGAATCGCTCCGACTTCAACGCCATCATTGCCGCCCTACGCATGGCCGAACGCCGGGTTGTGGAGAATTGTGAACGCTTCGGCGTCGATGAATTCGTCACCGCCATGGACGAGATGCTGGACCGTAACAAAATGGCCATGGGCGCCATCCTGAAACAGGTGATCCCGGAATCGAAACAATATTTCGAGGATTTCATCGACGATGACGGCGTCGGCATGGGCCCCTACAAGATCGCCTGCACCCTGTGGCGCGAGGGCGACAAGGCGATATTCGATTTCGAGGGCACGGACCCGCAATCCATATCCTCCGTGAACTTCCTGCTGAACGAAGAGATGTTCAAGATGTTCCTGGGCGCCTTTTTCATCAATCTGTTTGATCCGCAGATCCTGTTCAACGACGGTTTCTACGACCTGGTTGAGGTGCGCATACCCCGCGGCACCATCCTTAAACCCATACGCCCGGCGGCGTTAAGCTGCCGCACCCATCTGCTGGGCCGTATTTTCGATATCATGAGCGGCCTGCTGGGCCAGGGTTCGCCGGACGCGCTCTGTGCGGCGGGCTTCTCCGACAGCCCGCATTTTATGTATTCCGGCTATGACAAGGATGGCGAGTGGTATCAGCTTTACCAGATCGGCTTCGGCGGCATTCCGGGCCGCCCCGCGGGCGACGGCGCCGATGGCCATTCCCTGTGGCCGGCCTTCACCAACGTGCCCAACGAATTTCTGGAGGCCTACTTCCCCCTGCGCATCCGGCAGTACGAGACCATCGCTGACAGCGGCGGTCCGGGCCTGCATCGGGGCGGCAACGGCCTGTCCATGGCCTATGAATTCCTCGAGCCCGGCAATATCTCCATCCATGATGACCGCTGGCTGTCCCACCCCTGGGGCGTCAACGGCGGCCTGCCCGGCGCCCGCAGCACCAAGCTGATGGTCCGCGCCGACGGCAGTCAGCAATGGATGGAATCCAAATGCGACCGCATCAAGGTCGAGGCCGGCGATATCCTCTACTTCAACACCTGGGGCGGCGGCGGCTGGGGCGATCCCTTTGTGCGCGAGGCAGCCCAGGTTGCCCTGGACGCCAAACGCGGCCTGATCACAATCGACGGCGCCCGCCGCTACGGCGTGATCCTGAGCGCCGACTGCGCCATCGATCAGCGCGGCACCGACGATCTGCGCCGCAAAATGGCGGCCGAACGCGGCAATGTGGAAACCTTCGATTTCGGCGGCACCATGGAAGAGTTGCGGGCCCGCTGCAAAGCGGACACCACCTTCGATCCGCCCAGCCAGCCCGTCTTCCAAAAATGGATGGGCCGGTCCAAACCGCCCGAGTTGGCGCAAGCGGCGGAATAGCCGGCGGAACAGTTCTTCGGATTTGAGGAATATCTCAGGCTCGCCAATGAACGGTCGCGCAAATGATCGGTGGCTTCGTTTCGCAAGCAAGGAACAAGACCTGAACCCAATCTTTGTGCAATCTTTGCTAACCTTCTGACCCTAACCTTCCCTGATGCGGGGTTAATCCTAGGTGCACTGATCTTGGTAGATGACCTCTCGTAGTAAGCGAGCCGAGAACAACGCCATATCTTCCAGTTCTCGCTCATAGCGCTCAGGTTCGGCTAAGACCTCCTGGTCCTCCCAAGGATCAGAAACGTGCACCCATTTATTTCGATACATCCGAAGCTTGTGCAAATCAGTACGAAGTTTGGATGTGATGGCCGCGCGGTCGATTAGCTCGACAAATCGTTCCTTCGGGCCAGCAGCATACTCGGCACGGAGATGAGTCTCGATGCCCGATACCGCAGTAAGGATTGCCCCAAGGTGTGCCCCCTTAGCGAATGCGATATCCGCTTCACGCACGATGAAGCTGCACCACTCGGAAAGAAAGACGCCCCCCTTCAAGAGCTCGTCATCGAGCTTAAGGAGATAGGACCACCGTTCTTCTTCTTCCATCAGGTTAACTCTTTCCGTCGCCCACCGGAAATCGCCGAGTACGAATTCTAGGTTACGGAGACATATGTGGACGGCCCCTTTTGTGCAAGGCTGATTTTGCACCCAAGTATGGGGTCAAATACAATCAAAGGGGACGCTTCCCTTTTAGATCAAAGGGGCAGCATCAAAAGGTATCGTTCCATCCGGCCATTCCTTGACATCAGGGATAATTGTATATACTTTTATATACAATTCGGATGGATTGTTGAGCACCAGCAGCCGGGATATCATTCGTAAGATCAAGCGCGGCGACTGCATTCTGTCACCGGCTCCCATCATCATTTCACTCACCCGGACAAACCCGGCAAGGCCACGGTCCCGCACCCGGTGAAGGACATGACTATCGGGACCATCAAGAGTATTGAACGGCAAACCGGCGTGAAGCTGCGTTGAAGGAGATAACTCATGGCAATACGCTATTACCCCGCCATCATCGAACGGGGAAACGACGGCTTCGGCGCGTTTTTTCCTGACCTTCCCGGTTGTGTCAGCCACGGCCCTTCTATTGGGGATGCGGCGATCGCCGCCGCTGAAGCCCTGCGCGGCCATATCGCGCTCATGGTGCGTGACCGCGACCCCCTGCCGGAGGCCTCTGACATCGATGCCCTGGAACACGACCCCGACATTGATGAAGCCACCCGCGTCCTGGTACCGGTCACAATCGCCGGCGCGCCCAAGCGGGTTATGATTTCCGTTGATGACGGCTTGCTTGACGCCATCGACGCCGCCGCCAAGGCCGAGGGAGCCACTCGGTCCGGTTATCTCGCCCAGGCCGCCCGCGAACGCCTCGAACTCAGCGCCTGAACCGGTCGGGTGAATTCCATACGGCACGACTTCGCATGATGTCGCCGTTTTGTGTCAAGCACCGGGCCAATCCGGATGGGCTGGGGATCGGATCAAGCCGACGCGGCTTTCAGGCGCGCCGAGCGGAATAGCGCTGGCACAGGAACCTTGGTCCGGGATACAGTCGGGGCAACAAAAATTTCAAATTGGGAGACGTTAGGAAATGAAAGCGAAGGCTGCGATCATGCGGGCGGCGCATGAGCCATTGACCATCGAAGAGATTGACGTTGACGGGCCGGCCCGGCGCGAGGTTTTGGTGCGCACGGTGTTCGCGGGCGTCTGCCACAGCGATCTGCATTTCATCGAGGGGCTGTATCCCATCCCCTGTCCTTGCGTGCTGGGCCATGAAAGCGCCGGCGTGATCGAGGCTGTGGGCGAGGACGTGACCTATGTGAAGCCGGGCGATCATGTCATCACCTGCCTCTCCACCTTTTGCGGCGAATGCGAATTTTGCCTGACGGGGCGGATGTCGCTGTGCACCAGCCCGATGGTGCAGCGCGCCAAGGACGGCCAGCAGCGCCTGACCCAGAACGGCGAAGTGGTGGGGCAGTTCGCTAACCTGTCGTCCTATGCGGAATACATCCTGACGCACGAACATTCCGTGGTGAAAATCCGCGAGGATATGCCTCTGGACGTGGCCGCCCTGATCGGCTGCGGCGTGATGACCGGCGTCGGCGCGGTGTTCCACACCGCCAAGGTTCGGCCCGGCGACACGGTCGCGGTGTTCGGCTGCGGCGGCATTGGCCTCTCCGCCGTCAACGGCGCGGCCATCGCGGGCGCGGGGCAAATTATTGCCGTGGACATGATCGGTTCCAAACTGAACCTGGCCAAGGAATTCGGCGCGACCGATGTCATAGATGCCAGCCAGGACGATCCGGTCAAGGTGATCCGGGATCTGACGGGAGGCGGCGTGGAATATTCCTTCGAGGCCGTGGGCCTTAAAGTCACGGCGGAGCAGTCTTTCCGCTCGCTCAAGCGCGGCGGCACGGCAACCATCATCGGCATGGTCCCCGTGGGCACCAATATCGAGCTGCACGGGCCTGAGTTTCTGCAGGAGAAGAAGATCCAGGGTTCCACCATGGGCTCCAACCGCTTCCGGGTCGACATGCCCCGCATGGTGGAGATGTATTTGCGCGGCGATCTGAAGCTGGATCAAATGATCTCCGGCCGCCTGAAGCTGGAACAGATCAACGAAGCCATGGATGATCTGCGCGAGGGCTCCGTGGCGCGCAATGTGATTGCGTTTTAAGGCACCGCCGCGTACGGCGAATTCACGGCTCCATGAATAGGGGTACACGTAACGAGTACATGTCCCCATATTCACCCCGACAATGCGCTCAGGCGGAGTAATTTGGGGACATGTACTCGTTACGTGTCCCCAAAATACGGTCAAACGCTCAAACCTCGAGCGAGTCCTTAACTGGCCGCCAACTGATAATCCCACAGGCTGAAATTCAAACTCTGGCGGGGATCGGCGCTCTCATCCCAGATGTCCGTGGCCTGGAAGCGGACGGTGTAGACGTGCTGCAAAGCCTCTGTTTTGCCGTGCCCGTGGCTGTCGGGAAACACCTTCACGCCCCGGTCGCTTTCCACGCAGCCCGCGACGCCGCGAATGTAATTGGGTAGATGGCTGTGCCCCAACAACTCGATATCCAGCACCGTGACCCGGTCACCGGCCCGGAAGCGGGGGCCGTCGGCCTCGACCTTGGCAATGGCCGCGATGCGGGCCGCCAGCTCCTGCCCGCCGACCAGCCCCTTGACGTCCAGCATCTTCTCCAGGCCGGCCAGCCAATAGTGATAGTAATTGCCGCCGTCCGCCTCGCAAGCGGCCAAAAACTGGTTGTAGTTGGCGCGGTCGGCTTTCGGTATTGCGCGCGCCGGCTCGGATGGCGCATCGGCAAAATGATCCGGCGACTGGATTTCATGGCCCAGATAATCGTCCCAGTCAGGCCAGGTATAGTGGCCGTTGTGGTAGAGGTTCATGACGATGGCGAAGGCATGGGCCTGCCAGGCCGCTTCGAACACCGGGCCCTGGACATCGCCGGGCTGGGCCCCGCCACCGCGCCTTGCGGGCATGTCCAGATCCGGCACGCCCAGCAGCCTGCGCATCAGGCGGGCTCCAGATAATCGTCCCACAGATCGATATACAGGCTGTCCTGGGCCGGGGCCTCGCCGCCCCAAATCTCTTGGGCCGTGAAGCGAACGGAATAGAGGTGCTGCGGCTGCGTGCCGGCGCCATGGGCCAGGCTGTCGGCGAACTTAAAGACCCCATTGTCCGTGGCGATGGAGCCTTTCTTGCCGCGAATATATCTTGGCAGCCGGGTATGGCCGGTGGGATTGATATTGCGGGCCTGGATGGTGTCGCCAACCTGAAAGGAGGCGGCCACATCCGTGTCCACGCGGGCGGTACCCGTTTGCTTGTAGAGGCCCTGCACGACCTCGCGCGTAATCTTCATGATCCTTCACCGGATAGTTCGGTCAGACGCGCCTGGAATTCCTCCCTACTGATCACGCCTTTTTGGTCCAACATCATCAAGGTGCCTTCCAGCCAGCGTTCGTAATAGCTGATCGCCAAATAATCCACCGGCGCGATGCGTTCCATGGCATGGCGGAATTCGTCCAGATTAAAATGCCCGCCCGCCAGGCCGACCCGCGCCAGGGCCAGGGCCTTGCCCTCCCAATCGTGATGAAAGACCGGCTCGTTGTCCTCGCGGATGATAGGGCCATAGCCGTGTACGCCGCCCATGTCATGGATGCCGTTCATGGCGTCACCGCGTGGCTGACGCCGATCATGGAATCCCGCGTGACCAGGGCCAGCAGATCTTCCTCGCTCATGCCCTCGGACCCCGCGGGCCGTTCGGGCAGCACCATGTAACGCAGTTCGGCGTTGCTGTCCCAAACCCGCACTTCCGCGTCATCGGCGATCGCGGTGCCGAATTCCGCCAGCACGCCCCTCGGGTCGGAGGCGGCGCGGGCACGGTATGGCGCGGATTTATACCAGACGGGGGGCAGACCCAGGGTGGCCCAGGGGAAGCAGGAACACAGCGTGCAAACCACCAGGTTATGGATCCGGGGGGTGTTCTCCACCACCACCATGTCCTCGCCCTGCACCGCCTCGTAACCCATCTCGACGATGGCGTCGGTGGCATTGGCCAACAGCCGGGCCTTGAATTCCGGATCGGTCCAGGCGCGCGCGATCACCTTGGCGCCGTTTTGCGGGCCGAGGCGGTTTTCGAACAGATCAATGATCTCGTCGATCGCCGGCGCCTCGACCAGGCCCTTTTCCAGCAGCAGCGATTCCAGCGCCCTGACACGCAGCGCCACGTCAGCATCAGATGTCATCTCATATCCTTTGTCGGTACCGCCATTAGCCTAGCCCCAATAATCAGGATTACCAAGCGGGACTGGCCTGAAAATTCTGGCGCATGGCCGCCTTGCGGTCCGCGGCTTGCCAGGAGGCGGCGACGGCGTTCAGGATCAGGGTCCGGATTTCATCCCGGTCAAAGCCAAAGATTTCATGCAGCACCATGAATTCATCGGCCATGGTGTTGTGGAACATGCCGGGATCGTCGGTGTTCACGGTCAGCATCAAACCGGCATCCCAGAACGCGCGCACGGGATGATCCCCGATGGCCTGGATCGAGCCGGTGGCGACATTGGAGAGGGGGCAAAGCTCAATCGGCACCTGTTTTTTGGCCAGCAAGGCCATGACGGACGGGTCCTGGATGGCGGCGACGCCATGGCCGATACGGTCCACCGCCAAGACCTCCACCGCGCCGCGAATACTTTCCGGTCCCGCCGCCTCGCCCGCATGGGCCGATGTGCGCAGGCCCAGGTTCCGGGCCGCTTCATAGACCGGCGCGAAGGGCTCGGGCGGATAAAGATGTTCCGAGCCGCCGATGCCGATGCCGATGATGCCGCGATCCATCACCTCGCGGATCTTGGCCAGGGTGTCTTGGGCCTGATCGGGACCATGATCGCGGACCAGATCGGCGATCAGCCAGATTTCCGTGTCCCCAACCTTGTCCAGGCCAAGGCGGATGGCCTGGGCCAGGCCCTGGGGTTCCAGGCCCTGGTCAAGAAAGCGGGTTGGCGAAAAGAACACTTCGGCATAGCGGATATTCCGCGCCGCCAGTTCCCGCGCCATGGCTTCGGCGATAAAGGTGAAATCATCGTAGGTTCGGATAAAGCCATTTTTCCAAATCCAGGCTGCGATAAAGTCGGGGAAGTCCTTGTATGTGAGACGCCGGCGCAGGGCGGGCAAATCGGGCACATCCCCGTCGCCGCCATATTTCTCCATCAGTTGCCACAAGGCGGGCAGCGGAATGGCGCCTTCCAGATGCAGATGCAGTTCCACCTTTGGCAAGGCGTCGACCCAGGCGCGCATATCGTCCGCCATTTGTTTGTTCCCACTGACTTGCCCAGTTTCGGCGATTTGCTAGTCTAGGCACCAAGCAAGCGGAAACAACCCGCCCTATATTTTTATCTGGAGGAACGAACCCGTGAAATTTGGCGTATTTTATGAATTGCAATTGCCCAAGCCCTGGAAAGCCGGGGACGAACACAGACTGTTTCAGGAGTCCCTGGAACAGATCGTCCTGGCGGACAAGCTGGGTATTGATCACGCCTGGGCCGTGGAGCATCATTTTCTGGACGAATATTCCCATTGCTCGTCACCGGAAGTGTTCCTGGCGGCCGCCGCCGGGCTGACCAAGAATATCCGGCTGGGCCACGGCATCCGGCAGGTCATTCCCAACTACAATCATCCCGCCCGCACGGCGGAGGGTTTGGCGACCCTGGATCTGGTCTCCAACGGCCGGGTCGATTTCGGTATCGGCGAGGGCGCGACGCGGCTGGAGTTGGGTGGTTTCAAGATTCCGGCCCGGGAGAAGCGCGCCATGGCCATCGAGGCGGCGGAGCAGATCGCCAATATGATGGTGATGGAGCCGTATCCCGGTTTCGAGGGCGAGCATTTTTCCATGCCCTGCCGCAATGTTCTGCCAAAACCGCTACAGACCCCCCATCCGCCCATGTGGATGGCCTGCACCAACCGCGACACCATCAAGATCGCCGCCTCCCTGGGCCTGGGCGCGCTGGCCTTTTCGTTTCTGGACAAGGAGGAAGCCAAAACCTGGGCGGACATCTATTACGACATCATCAAGAGCGAGAATTGCGTGCCCATCGGCCACAGCGTGAACGCCAATATCGCCATTGTCTCGAATTTCTCGCTGCACCAGGACCGGGAAGAGGCTATTCGCCGGGGCCAGTTGAATTTCGAATTCTTCGGTTACGCCCTGAACGCCCTGGTGGCCCACGACACGGTGCCGGGCCGCACCAATCTATGGGATGAATACATCGCCCAGCACGGCTCCAAGACGGAAGACCTGATCGCCTCCATCAAACGGGTACGGACCCATAATTCCGGCATCGGCACGCCGGATGATCTGGCCGCCCATATCGCCGAATTTGAACAGGCCGGGGTGGATCAGATCATCTTCCTGCAACAGGCCGGGCGCAATCTTCATACCGAGATCTGCCAATCCCTGGAATTGTTCGCGGCCGAGGTCCTGCCCCGCTTTCAGACCAGGCAGGCCGCCAAGGCGGAGGCCAAGGCGGCTGAACTGGCGCCATATATCGAGGCCGCATTGGCGCGCAAGACCTTCATGCAGCCCCTGGCGGAGGACGAGATCCCCGTGGTCAGGGCCTCGGTCAAGGCGGCGCAAATTGCCGGCACGTAACGGCTTCGGGGGCGGGCGGTCATGAAAATCACCATTCTGGACGATTATCATGACACCGTGGCCACCCTGCCCTGCTTCGCCAAGCTGGCCGGCCATGAGGTCACGATCTGGAACGATCAGGTTCAGGACGTTGACCGGCTGGCCGAACGCCTGGCCGACACGGAGGTCCTGGTGTTGATCCGGGAGCGGACCCAAATCCGCACGCCCTTGCTGGAACGCCTGGGCCAACTGAAATTGATCAGCCAGCGCAGTGTCTATCCTCATATCGACATCGACACCTGCACCCAGCAGGGCATTATCGTCTCCTCCGATCAGCATGCGGGCACGCCGTCCTACGCCACGGCGGAGTTGACCTGGGGCCTGGTTCTCGCCGCCATGCGGGACATCCCCGGCCAAAGAGCCTCGCTGCGGGCGGGAAACTGGCAAGGCGGCGTTGGCGGAACCCTGCGCGGCCATACCCTGGGCATCTATGGTTATGGCCGCATCGGCAAGGAAATCGCCCTGTATGGCAAGACCTTTGGCATGAAGGTGCTGATCTGGGCCAGCGAAGCGTCCCGCGAACGGGCGGTGGCGGACGGCTACGAAGTCGCCGACAGCCGCGCCGCATTTTTTGCACAGAGCGATGTTCTGTCGCTGCATCTGCGGCTTTACGATGCGACCCGGGGCATCGTCAGAGGAGAAGATCTGGCGGCGATGAAACCCACCGCCCTGCTGGTCAACACCTCCCGCGCACGGTTGATCGAGCCGGGCGCCCTGGTCGCGGCCCTGCGGGCGGGACGCCCCGGGATGGCGGCCGTGGATGTCTACGAGGAGGAGCCGCTGCGGGACACCGCGCACCCGCTGTTGAACATGGACAATGTCATTTGCACGCCGCACATCGGCTATGTGACGCGGGACGAATACGAAATCCAGTTCTCGGACATCTTCGATCAGATCGTCGCTTATGGCGCCGGCGCGCCCATCAATGTCGTTAACCCGGAGGTACTGGCGTCATGACCGGCTCCATCACCAGGCCCATGGACGGCGTCCGGGTGCTGGACCTGGCCACCTTCATCGCCGCCCCCTTCACGGCGACCATTCTGGCTGAGTTCGGCGCGGAGGTAATCAAGGTGGAGCAGCCGGGCGGCGGCGACCCCATGCGCCAGTTCGGCACCGCCACGGAAATTCCGGATAGCAGCCTGGCCTGGCTGAGCGAAGCGCGGAACAAGCATTCCATCACCCTCAATCTGAAAGCCCCCGAAGGCGTCGAATTGTTCAAGCGCCTGGTGGCGGAGGCGGACGTAATCTGCGAAAATTTCCGGCCCGGTACATTGGAAAAATGGGGCCTCGGTTATGACGTACTCCACGCCGTCAATCCCAGATTGATCTTGTTGCAGGTCAGCGGTTACGGCCAAAACGGCCCCTATCGCGACCGGCCCGGCTTTGCCCGCATTGCCCATGCTGTAGGCGGCCTGACCTATCTGGCGGGCATGCCGGGCGAGGCGCCGGTGACGCCGGGTTCGACCTCCCTGGCCGACTATATCTCCGGCCTGTTCGGCGCCGTCGGTGTTTTGATGGCGCTGCGCACGGTCGAACAGACCGGCCAGGGACAGACCATCGATATCGCGCTTTTCGAGACGATATTCAGGGTTCTCGATGAACTGGCCCCCGCCTACGCCCGCCATGGCACCGTGCGCGAGCGGGAAGGCCTGGGCACGCGCAATGTCTGCCCCCACGGCCATTTCCCCACCAGGGACGGCGGCTGGGTCGCCATTGCGTGTACCTCCGACAAGATCTGGCGGCGCATGGCGACGAATGTTCTCGCCCGCCCCGACCTCGCCGAAAGCCACCCCACGACCGCCGACCGGGTGCGCGACCGTGCCTTGATTGACGGCGTTGTCAGCGGCTTTACCACCGCACAGGCCACCGCCGACGTCGTTGCCGCCTGTAGCGCGGGCGATGTCCCCTGTTCGGCGATCAATTCAATCGCCGATATTTTCGCCGACCCGCAGTTCGATGCGCGCGGCACCTTGCAGCGCATGCAACATGCCGTACTGGGCGAAATCGTCATACCCGACGTCCTGCCCAAGCTTTCCGGCACCCCCGGCGGTATCGATAGCCTTGGCCCGCGCCTGGGCGATTGGAACGAAAAGATTTATGCCGAGCGGCTGGGATTGAGCGCCGCGCAACTTGAAAAGCTACGCGGAAAGGGAGTGATCTAGAGCAATTTCAACCACTTAGAATCGCGAAGCTGAACTGCGTGATTGGAAAAATTGCTCTAATCTTAAGAATCGGAGAATTTCCTACTCGGAAATGCTCCATGGCCCGCGGCGCCTTGCAGCACCCTACCCGCTTGCCAGGATGGGAAGGCTATGCTACGAAACGCCGCGCCTTACGAAAGGGCTGTCGGAGAGGACAATTCATCGTAAGTTTCCGCGCATGATTTCAAGGGCTTAGGCCCGGCTACCAACGGAATTCTTTCCGCGACGAGGACCCCGCGAACGTGTCAGCTGAAGTAAGCGTCGTAACCGGCATCGCAGGACGGTACGCCACCGCCCTGTTTGAACTTGCGCGCGATAGCGGCGCGCTGGACCAGGTGGCCACGGATGTCGCCGGCCTGGGCGGCATGATTGACCAATCGGACGATCTGAACCGCCTATTGCGCAGCCCCGTTATCGCCGCCGAAGATCAGGGCAAGGGCATGGCCGCCGTCATGGAAAAGGCCGGCGCCACGGAATTGGTCAGCAATTTTGTCGCCGTCGTGGCGAAGAACCGCCGGCTGTTCGCCCTGCGCGACATGGTCAAGGATTTCCGCGCGCTTTTGGCCGTCCATCGCGGCGAAGTGGTAGCCGAGGTTACCTCCGCCAAAAGCCTGAACGATGAACAACTGGCCAAGATCAAGGCCGAATTGACGTCTTCGATGAAGACGGATGTACAAGTAGAAACAGCAGTGGATGAACGTATCCTGGGCGGCATGATCGTCAAGGTGGGATCACGCATGGTCGATTCATCACTGCGGACAAAAATACAAAATCTCAGATTTGCCATGAGGGGAGTTGAGTAATGGATCTGCGCGC
>JAPYPT010000411.1 GCA_029937535.1 Alphaproteobacteria bacterium | reverse complement strand
GTTGCCGTCCATGCGATTATAGGCGTAGTGCCCGGCCCAGCCACGCTTAACCTGCAAGGCCTCGAAGGCGGGGATGCGATGGGCCAGGGCGGGCCAGAACACCTCTTCAAACATATGGTGCTTGACCTCCCAGTCGAAGCCAAAGGGCACGTCCGTGTCGGTCTGCCCGGCGGTGAAGCCCGCGCCCTGCTGGCGGAAGGCGACCCCGCCCGGGTCCTTGGTCAGGGGCAAGGTTTCGATCTCGCCGCGAATTTCGAAATAGAAGGTATTGCGGCTGAGCGGTTCGACAGGTATCGGCATGCCGACCATGGCGCAGATTTCCGGCCCCCAGGCGCCCGCGGCATTGACGATGATATCGCCCGCAACCTTGGCGCCCGAACCCAGCACCACGTGGCGGGCCAGGCCGCCGCTGACCTCGATATCGACAACCTTGTCCTGGATATATTCGACCCCGAGACTGATCGCCTTGCGGCGAAAGCCCAGAACGGCGTCGTGGGGATCGATGAAGCCGTCCTGGGGTCCATGGATCGCGGCATCGATATCGGAAACATTCATGGAGGGGAACCGCGCCCCCACTTCGTCCCGGTCAATCAACTCATTGGGCACGCCAAGCCCGGTTTGAATGCGCCAGCTTTCCTCCGCCTCCGCGACCGCCGCCGCGCCGGCCACAAGATAAAGATAGCCATTTTCCAGAAATTGAAAACTGCCCGGCTGGCCGTCCACATCCATCAGGCGGGCGAAGTCCTTGTAGACCTCGCGCCCGTAGCGCGACATCTCGATGTTCTCGGGCAGGCCGTGCATCAGCCGCACCCCGCCCGAGGAACGCGGCGCCGCCGCCCATTCATAGCTCGGGTCCGGCTCGATAACGCATACCGTGCCCGCGCGCCCGGTCATCGCCAGGTGGTAGGCGATGCTCGACCCCATGATACTGCCGCCGATTATGATGATATCCGCCATGCTCGCCCCCTTCATCAGCTTTGATACGCTACGCCTGCTTGGCGGGCACCGCCACGAGCCTCCAACCTATTTTACCGGGGCGGCGCCGAGGCGTGCACGGTGTAATCCACAATAGTGTCCGCAGTCGCCACGGCGACTGAACCGTAGATGGGTCACCGCTGCTTCCACGTCTTGACCAGGAAGCGCGCATCGTCGTCGCTGACGCCCCACATCTGGAATTGTACGCGTACCTGATCGTACAGGGAGACATCGCCGCCGGGTTTGTCAAAATCCCGGTAGACGGCGACATTGACTTCCATGCCAGCAAGGTCGCGTTGTTCGGTGCTGGCGATGGTTTCGACCATATTCACCGCGCACGCGGCGATAGAGGCGCAAAACAGCTCGCCCGCGCCAACCGCTTCGCCGCCGGAGTTTTCGGCAACCCAATGATGATTGCGTGCATTGCAGATCGAGCGGCCAACGACGCCGATGCTGGTGGATTTTGCCTGATAGGCCAGAGTTGGTTCCGCCATTGAAATCTCCTGGTTTGCAGCCTTTCCACAGTGTGGCAAACAAGCCTGCCGCCAGCAACAGATATCCCGGAGTGGAAAACCACAGGGGCCGGTTTTGTTCCGACGGGCAAACTTGTAAGATGCGGGGCAATGCCGACTGGTCAGCCGGCAAGCAATTTGAACAAGCGTGGGAGTGAATTCTATGGACCCGGAAATCAAGGCGGCCCTGGACAAACTGTTCGCCGCCGACAGCAGCCTCTATCAGTCGCGGGGCTTCCAAAGACGTATCGGGTGGGGCAAGAAGCCGGCATTGGTCGTTATCGACATGGCCAATGCCTGGACGCGGGAAGACAACGCCTTCACCTGCGAGGGGATGGATACGGTGATCCCCGCCGTGCAGGAGGTTCTGGCCGCCTTCCGGGCCAAGGGCCTGCCCATTATTTTTACCACCACGGCCTATGAAATCATCGAGGGCGAGCATTCCGACATGGGTCTGTGGGGCAAGAAAATCCCGGCGGAAGAACTGCGGGCCGGCTCCGAGGCAGTGCAGATCGATGACCGCCTAGAACGCCGGGCGGACGAAATGCTGATCGTCAAGAAACAGGCCAGCGCCTTTCGCGGTACCAATCTGAACAGCTATCTCAACGCCTGCGGCGTCGACACCGTGGTCGTGACCGGCGCCACGGCCAGCGCCTGCGTCCGCGCCACGGTCGAGGACGCGATCGCGGACGGTTTCCGCCCCATCATCGTTCGGGAATGTATCGGCGACCGGATCGCCGGCGCGGTGGAATGGAACCTTTACGACATGGACGCTAAATTCGGCGACGTGGAATCCCTTGATGCCGTGTTGGATCATATGCGGCAGAACGCCTGAAGCGGCATTATTCCGGCAGTCCGGCGAGGGCGCGCGAACCAATTGATATCCTGGCCATGCCGGATAAGATGCACCTTTGATGACATAACGGCGAACAACTAAAACAAACTGGGAGTGCGGGAAATGTTGAACAACATCGGCCTTTATCTGGGTAAGCGGGCGCATATGAACCCAAATGTGGAAGCCGTCGTCGATGTCGCCACGGAGCGGCGTTTCACCTTCCGGGAGGTTGATGAACGGGCCAACGCCATTGCCAACGCCTTGCTGGCGAAGGGCATTAAAAAGGGCGACCGGGTTGCCATTCTGATGATGAATGGGGTTGAGTTTTATGAGAGTTTCATGGGCCTGGCCAAGATCGGCGCGGTTTCGGTACCGGTGAACTGGCGGCTGGTGGCGGACGAGCTAACCTACATCCTCCAGGATGCGGGCGCCGTCGGTCTGATTTATGGCAGCGAATTCGGCGAGCTTGTCGCCGATATCCATGGCCGGGGGGATGATACCGACATCACGCTTTGGCTGGAAACTTCCCAAGGGGCCGCGCGGCAGCTATTCGCCGATGACTATGACGAGGTATTGGCCAGCGGTTCCACAGAGGCGCCCGAGATCACCGCCGGCGACGATGATGATGTTTACATCATGTATTCCTCCGGCACCACGGGCCTGCCAAAGGGCGCGCAACATACCCATAATACCGTGACCTGGGCGCTGATCACCGCGAATGCGACGTTCGATATGCGTCCCAAGGACCGCTTCTCGATCGCCCTGCCCATGTATCACGTCGGCGCGCTGTTGCCGGCCACCTTGACCGCCTATACAGGTTCAACGGCGGTGCTGATGCGCGAGTTCAATCCAAAACTGATGTGGGACCTGAT
>JAPYPT010000086.1 GCA_029937535.1 Alphaproteobacteria bacterium | reverse complement strand
GATTTTTTTGCAAGATTTCGATATCGAATTTCGCTTTCAGCTAGTGTAAATTCCCGCTCTTTGATTTTTGACTGATCAACAATCGATCCGATGAAATACGGTTTGGCACCTATTTTCATCTCGCGGACCATTAAGTGCATTGGAAATACTTCGCCAGTTTTGCGTCTACCAGCCAATTCCCGACCAAGGCCGATTATTTTTGGTTGGGCGGTATCCTTGTAATTTTGAAGATATCCGTCGTGATTAACGGAATGTGTTTCGGGCATCAGGATCCGTACGTTCTCACCGATATCCGACACAATTTGCTCTGGATCGCCTGGGCCATACACCCCACGATCGGCGTCATGGCGCAGGCCATCGGCTATCGAAGTGCCTGGCTTACCGAGTTCCTCGGGGAATTCGGCGAGTTCGGTGAATTTGGGATTTGAAAATATGATTTTGAAGTCTGGATCAAAGACAACCATGCCTTGATCAATCGAGTTCATCGACGCCTGAAACAAGTCGGGGTCAACCGGACTGTTGTAGCCAATAGGTACGGCGGTCGCCCCTGCACCTTTGCGGATGCGCAGGGATATTGCCGATTCATCGGATCCTGAGCCAACTGTAGTTTCGCGAATATCCGGCGTCACCTCAAAGCCTGCCGCGGTGAGGGCATCAAGGACTTGCCGTTGGAGTTCAGCACCCTCGCATCTGAACATCATGGTTAATGGCTCTTCTTGTTCGATACGCGACATCTTGGTACCCAATCAACAAAATTCGACACCTGACTTGCCATGAAAGCGATGCAGGCGAGTTCGATGAAGGAGATGGCGACTACAAATTGCAATCATCTTCGCCGATCATAGTACAGCCGGGCTCTTACCTGCCAGCAACAAGATGTCGGCTAGTGATGCCGTGGATGGCTCCCACCCGCCGGCACCTAAGGACCACACATTAAAAAAAATATAACAGTCCGTTTAGGGCACTCTTCGATGGTCGCGGCCCTCTACCCTCGTGTCGGCCATGGCCCCGATACCGTGCTTCGATTTGAATGCGATCATTTTTGCAAGCTTCGGCATCAGGAAACCCGGGCCCTCCCGGCCAGCCAATAATCATGCCGCCAACGGCAGTTTTATGTTGCAGTCTCAAACGGAAAATCACTAACGATAGTCGATCCGTGTGACGTATTTGCCATCGCCGTGGGCATCCCAATACATCTGCCGCAAACGCAGGGTCAGGGGGCCCGGCCCGCCATCGCCGACGGGATTGCCATCCAAACTGGTGATGGGCATGACGCCGCCGGCGGTGGAGGAGATAAAGACCTCGTCCGCTTGGCGCAACTCGGCCTCGGACAATGTGCCGACGTCGACCTTGACGTTCAGGCTTTCAGCCAATTCGATCACGGTCTTGCGCGTGATGCCCAAAAGAACGCCGCTTGCGGGCGTGATCAAACGGCCATCGATGTTGGCGAAAATGTTAAAACCCGGACCTTCGGTGATGTTGCCCTTGCCGTCGGACAACACGGCCGTGTCGCCGCCTTGGTCGTAGGCCTCGAACAAACCCCTGACCATGTCGCCCCAATGAAAATTCTTCACCGTGGGATCAACGGAATCCGGGGAAATACGCGGCACGCCGCTGACGGTCAAATTCAAGCCCAGATCCTGTTTTTCCCGCGTCGCGATCCAGACATAAGGTATCGCGAAGGCATGGAATTGGTTTTCGCAATCCCTGGGGTCGCGGCTGCCCGGCGGCGGGGTGCCCCGGGTCAGGGTCATTTTTACATAGGCCTCCTCTAGGCCGAGGCGGCGGACGCATTCGGACAGGATTTCGGTCATTGCCTCCCGGTCGTGCGGCGATTGCATATGCAATTTTCCGATACCGCGGAAGAAGCGGTCCAGATGATCCGCCAGCCGGAAGAAGCCGCCGCCCCAGACCGCGACCACGTCATAGGTCACGTCCGAATGCAGAAAACCCCAATCTGTTATGGGAATGCGCGCCTCGGCGATGGGCACATAATCGCCGTCGATAAATGCAGCGCCCTGGGCGAAAGGGTTCGGACTTTCCGGCATGGTTTCGGTCTGGCTCATGACATCCTCCTGATCCAAATGCGGTTGTCGTGGAACGCGGCGCCGCCCACGGGGGCCACGGGATCGGCCCCGGTCAGCGCATTTATGCCCTTGCCGCCTTCGAAGGCGTCGTTGGGCCAAATACTTTCCACCACCACCACGCCCCGCCGCAGGCCATCGAAGATTTCCACGGCGATGGGCACTTCACCCCGGTCATTGCCCAAGACGACCCTATCGTCGATTGCCACGCCCAGTTCGGCGGCATCATCGGGATGGATCATCACGGTGGGTTTGCCTTCACGGGCAGCGGAGGTTGGTGTTTCGGAGAAGGTGGAATTCAGATAATTCCGCGCCGGCGCGGTCACCAGGCGATAGGGCATGGCCTCGGTCGCCTCCTCGATGACCGGCCAATGGTCGGGCAGTTTCGGCATCCGCGCCGATGCGCCACCGGGGCCAAAGCCATGGGGGAGAACTTGATCCCATCGGGGGGCAAAGCGGAACTTGCGGTCCGGGAACCTAAACCCCTCAATGTAATGGGCGCGATCGAAAGGCGGCTGGCAGTCGATCCAACGCTGCTCGCGCAATGTTTCCAAATCTCCCCAATCGGAGTTTTTCAGGGTCCAGTCGATCAGCTCCAACGGGGTCATCTCGAAGCCTGGATGTTCCGCCCCCAATCGCCTGGCCAGGGCGACGATGACGTCGTGGTTGGAGCGGCATTCGCCCGGCGCCTCGACGATTTTGGGACCCAGGGTGATAAATTGATGGCCGCCGCCCTGATAGACATCGTCATGTTCCAGGAACATGGTGGCGGGCAGAACGATATCCGCCATGCTGGCGGTTTCCGTCATGAATTGTTCATGCACGCAGGTGAACAGATCATCCCGGGCGAAGCCCCGGCGCACCAGATTATGGTCCGGCGCCACCCGCATGGGGTTGGTATTCTGGATAAACAGCGCGGTGACCGGTGGGCCGTCGCCCAGCGCCCCGGTGTCGCCGGTCAATACCGGGCCGATGCGGGACTGATCCAGCACCCGCACCTTGTGATCGGCCACATCCAGTCCCTCGATCATGGTCCGTTTCCAATGATAGATGGAGCCGTTGTTGTGGAAGGCGCCGCCGCCCTCGTGCAGCCAGGCCCCTGTAACGGCGGCAATACACAACGCCGCATGCATGTTGACAATGCCGTTGCGCTGTCTGGAAAAGCCGTAGCCGAGCCGGAAGTAGGTCTTCGGTGTCTCGCCCACCAGCTTGGCGAAGGCCTCGATCTGGTCCACCGGGACGCCGGTGATGGCCTCGGCCCAGGCCGGCGTCTTGTCCGCGAGGTGCGCCTCGAGTTCCGCCGGGCAGTCGGTATATTTCTCCATGTATTCGCGGTTTGCGAAACCATCCCGGAACAGCACATGCATCACGGCACAAGCCAGGGCCCCATCGGTGCCAGGGCGGACGCAGAGGAACATATCGGCCCGTTCCGCCGTGCCGTTGCGGTAAATATCGATATGAACGATCTTGGCCCCCTGCCTGCGGGCGGAGGTGGCATGGGTCATGACGTTGATCTGGGTATTGACCGGGTTGGTACCCCATATCACCAGGCAATCGGCCTTTGCCATTTCCCGCGGGTCGGCGCCGGCCAGACGCCCGGTGCCGGCCATGAAGCCGCTCCAGGCGGGCGTGGTGCAGATGGTTTCGTGCATGCCGGAGTATTTCTTGGCATGGCGCAAGCGTTTGATGCCGTCGCGCATCACCAGCCCCATGGTGCCGGCGTAATGATAGGGCCAAACCGTTTCCGCCCCCTGTTTCTGCTCGGCCCGCAGCAATGCCTCCGCCACCTCATCCAGGGCGTCATCCCAGGCGATGGTTTCGAATTCGCCGGAACCCTTGGCGCCGATGCGCCGCAAGGGCCGGGTCAGGCGGTCGGGATGGTGAATGCGTTCGGCATAGCGGGCCACCTTGCCGCAGATCACGCCCGCCGTATAGCTATTGTCGCGGGCCCCCCGCAACCGCCCGATTGTCCGGGCATCCAGCTTCTCGACCTCCAGGGCGCAAGTCGATGGACAGTCGTGCGGACAGGCACTGAAATGAATTTCCGGTTTTGCGTTCATATATAATCTCTCCCCATCGCAATTATGCCGCTAGAGCAGTTCCAATCCAATGTGAATCACGAAGTGATTCTAAGTGATTGGAAAAACGGCTCTATTCTTAGGAATCCGAGCATTTCCAATTCGGAAATGCGCAAGGCACGTCCCCGTACTAGTGGTCCTTCGATCGATATCGCGCCCGGCGGGCCAAAATAATCAGACCGATGCCGACCGCAACGGTTCCCGCCGCCAAATCCCAGGTCAAGGGGTCGCCTAGCAATAGGGCGCTCAAGGTAACGCCGGATATGGGCGAGATGAAGGCAAAACCGACAATGACCGAGGGACTATACCGTTTGATCAGCCAGGCATTGACCATGAAGGCCAGGCCCGCGATGACGGCGCCCTGGTAGACCAAGGCACCAATGGGCAACCAACCGACCCTCTCCCAGACAATATCCTCCCACAGGGCCGCGCCAATGGCGAAGCCGGACAATGACAGCAACATTTGCCATAGAACCACCCGCGTGGGCTCAATTTTGCTGACCAGGCGGGCGGTGAAGATCATCCGCCCGCCCAGCAAAATGGTAGAGACCAAAAGGATCAAATCGCCGAGATTGGCGCGGGTGAATTCGTCCGGAATCCGACCCCCCGTCAAGACCAAGGCGACGCCAAGAAAGGCGATGAGCAGCCCGGTGGTTTTGACAAGGCTGAGACGATCCCCGGCAATCATGAAATGGGCGAAAATCCCAGCGAACAACGGTACCGTCGCCGTTATAACGGCGGCGGCGGCGCCCGATGTCAGATTGATGCCGAAATTCATCATGGCGATTTGCGTCATGAACAAGGCTGCCAGGACGAACAGCCCGGGCCATTCGCGGTATTCGGGCCACAATCGAATACCGTTGATGCGGGCCCATAGGGCGATGCACACTATTCCTATGGCAAAGCGGAAGAAGGCGCTCCACAACGGTGGAAAGGCCGCCAGTCCCAACTTGACCGCGACCGGATTGGCGCCCCAAAGGATGTTGATTGCCAGTGCCATGGCGACCGCAAGGAGCGGCATTTGCATCGCGGAAATTGTCCTGAAATCGCTGAGTTTTTGGTGCTGAAGGCGTGCTTGGCAGTAGGACGGGAAAAGGCCCCTGAAGTACACCGGTTTTTTTGCCAATTTCGTGTATCATGGAGCGGATGCGGGAGAAGTCCTAAACCTTTGATATGAAGCACGGATAACGCTGGAGACAGACCATTGGCTAAAATGAACCGTAATGTCGTCGCGGCGGGCGCTGTCCTGTTGTTCTGCGCCGTTCTGGGCATGTTTGGCGTCCATCGCTTTGTCGCCGCCCAAGGTGAGCGGGACTTGCACCAGTGGCAGGTGCGTCTCGGGATCGTTGCCGCCAGCCGCGCCCAGGCCGTGCTGGAATGGCGTGACCAGCAGTTCAAGACATTGTCCGGACTGGCCGACAATCTGTCCCTGCAGCTTTACTTGACCGAGTTGTCCATGTTCGAGGGGCAGGCGGGCGCCGTCACGGATGAATCCGCGCAGGCTGAATACCTCGGTAATTTATTGGTGGTCACCGCCGAGCGGTCCGGGTTCTCCAACCCGGTGACCGGCACGGAGGTACAGGCAAACGTGGAGCGGGTCGGTATCGCCGGCCTGGCTCTGTTGGACCGCAAGGGGGAGATCCTGGTCACCACCCCCGGCACCCCGCCCCTGGACAGCCGCCTGCAGGATTTTGTGCGCGGCACGAAATTAGGCACGCGCGGCATCCTTGATCTTTATCTTGGGCCGACCGGCCAGCCGACGATCGCATTTCTGCAACCGGTATTCGCCGTCCAGGGCGAAAACCGGCCGGCCGATCAGGTCGGTACGGTTCTGGGCATCCGCGTGGTTGGCGATGATCTGTTCACGCGCCTGGTACAGCCGGGGGAAGCACTGAAAAGCGGGCAGACCTATTTGGTCCGCAAATCCGGCGCCACGGTGGAATACCTATCACCCCTGGCCGATGGCACCAAACCGCTGAAGAAGAGCCTCGCCCTCGATACCAACCGTCTGGCCGCGGCCAAACTGCTGACGCAGATCGGCGGCTTTGGCATATTTGCCAACTACCAGGGCAGCGATGTTGTCGCGACCTCCCGTGGCCTCCAAGGCTTGTCCTGGGCACTGATCCGTAGCGTTGACCGGAATGAAGCGTTGGCGGTTTCAGACCGCCGGCAAATGTTTCTATTGATCGGCCTGTGGCTGGTCATTGCCGTTATTACGGCGGTCATCTTCGCGGTCTGGCGTCATGGTTCGTCGGTTCGGGTTGCCGCGGCGGCGGAAGGTTTACGCGTTTCCAACGATCAATTGCAGTCCATGAGCGATTTCCTGCGTGTCGTGACTGACAGTCAACCGACCGCTATCGCCGCCATTGACCGGGATGGCGAAGTGATTTTCGCCAATTCCAAGGCCGGCGAAGAAACCGGCATCGATGCCGAGGATCTGCTCGGCAAAAATCTGATCAACGCCATGGGCGCTGACCGGGCGGAGCCCTTGCGGCGGGCCAACGATCAAGTAATCGAGAAGGGCCAGCCGGTGACGGAGTGGCGGGTGGAGAAAAAGGACAGCGGCCGCCGCGTGATCAAGTCCGACCACATTCCCCTGTTTTCGAACGGCGAAGACCTTTCCGGCGTCTTGATGATCCTGGAAGATATCACCGATCTGGTGGACGAGAGGGAGCGCCGGGCGAAGGTCATGCGGGATCTGGTGCAAACCTGTGTCGCCGTGGTCGATCGGCGTGATCCGTTCTCGGCCTACCATTCGGCCCGGGTTGCCGAAGTTTCCTCCGCCATCGCCGAGGCCATGCATCTGGACGAGGCCGCCGTCGCGACCTGCGATATCGCGGGCGCCCTGATGAACTTGGGCAAGGTCACGATACCCCATGAGGTGCTAACGAAGACCGGCAAGCTGACCGACGAAGAACTGGCCATGATCCGTCAATCCGTCCTGACCAGCGCGGATTTGATCGAAGGAGTCGAATTCGAAGGCCCCGTCGCCGATACCATCCGGCAAATTCAGGAACGTTGGGACGGCGGTGGGCGGCCTCGTGGCGGAGGAAATTATCCCAACCGCCCGCATCGTTGCCGTGGCCAATGCCTTTGTCGGCATGGTCAGCGCCCGGGCCTACCGGCCGGGCATGACATTCGACGAGGCGGAAAAGGCGCTGATGTCGGGCACCGGCACCGCCTTTGATATCCGGCCCGTCTCCGCTTTATTGCACTACCTGGATATCGAAGGCGGGCGCCAGCGCTGGGAACATTTCGGCGTTCCGCCCGAATCCGACGAGGGCGCGACATAAAAAGGCGCAATGGCGCATTGACAGGCGGGCTTTTGCATAGATAATCCGCCCCCTTTCCCAAGCGGCGTCGAAATGCCGCGATCATCGTGCAGGAGGGACCCGCCATGACAGCAGCGGTCATGCCGACCTACGGTAGAATTGATATCGCATTCGAACGGGGCGAAGGCGCCTATATGTATGACACCGAGGGCCGCAAATACCTCGATTTCGCCACAGGTTTGGCCGTGCTGTGTCTGGGACACAGCCACCCCCATCTGGTCGGGGAAATCCAGAAGCAGGCCGCCACCTTGATGCATACCTCGAACCTATACAACATACCGGGTCAAGAGCGTCTGGCGGACCGGCTGGTCGCCAACAGTTTTGCCGATACGGTGTTTTTCTGTAATTCCGGGGCGGAAGCGAACGAATGCGCGATCAAGCTGGTGCGCCGCTACCACCATACCAACGGCAATACGGAACGCTATCGCATCATCACCTTCGAAGACTGCTTCCATGGTCGCACCTTGGCAACCATAGCAGCCACCGGCAACGAAAAGGTCCTGGACGGATTTGGCCCCAAGGTCGAAGGCTTTGACCATGTGGCCGTCGGCGACATGGCGGCTCTCAAGGCCGCGATTGGCCCCGAGACCGCCGCTATCATGATCGAGCCGATCCAGGCCGAGGGCGGCGTGATGGTGGTGGACGACGAGATCATGCGACAAATCCGCCATGTCTGTGACGCCCACGGCCTGCTCCTGATCGTGGACGAGGTTCAGACCGGCATGGGCCGTACGGGCCGTTTTCTGGCCCATGAATGGTCCGGCGTGAAACCCGATGTCGCCACGCTCGGCAAGGGTATTGGCGGCGGCTTTCCCATTGGCGCCTGCATGGCCACGGCGGAAGCCGCGAAGGGCATGGTTGCCGGTACCCATGGCTCCACCTACGGCGGCAATCCCTTGGCCGCCGCCGCCGGAAACGCGGTGCTGGATATCATTTTGGCCGACGGCTTCATCGAGAACGTGGAGCGCCTGGGCGATCTGCTGCGCGGCCGCCTTGAAGACCTCTGCCAGCGCAACGATGCCGTGATCGAAGATGTCCGCGGCCGGGGCCTGTTGTTGGGCATCAAATGCAAATTCCCCAACATGGATCTGGTGACCGCCATGCGGGGCAAAGGCGTTCTGGTGCCGCCCGCCGGCGACAATGTGTTGCGGATGCTGCCGCCGCTGAATATTGAGGAAGGCCACATTGATGAGGCGATCGCCGCGTTGGAAGATGTCTGCCGGGACCTCGGCCAATGAGCCAGCCGCGCCATTTTCTGGATATCGACCAGATTGATGGGGCCGCCCTGCGCGGCATTTTGGATGAAGCCAAGGCCCGCAAGGCCGCCCGCGCCGGTCAAGCTAAAGGCCTGACCGACCAGGATTTGCCCCTGGCGGGCAAAATTCTGGCCATGGTGTTCATTCAACCCTCGACCCGGACCCGGGTGTCCTTCGATGTGGGCATGCGGCAATTGGGCGGTGAGACCATCGTCTTGAATTCCGATGATCTGCAATTGGATCGGGGAGAAACCATGGCGGATACGGGGCGCGTGCTGTCGCGCTACGTGGATGCCATCATGCTACGGACCAAATCCCACGAAATGCTGAGCGAACTGGTTGCCCACGCAACCGTCCCGGTGATCAACGGATTGACCGATGCCTCGCATCCCTGTCAGCTGATGGCTGATGTGATGACCCTGGAAGAGCATCGCGGCGCGGCGGATGGTCAGGTCGTGGCCTGGGCGGGAGACGGCAACAACGTCGCCACATCTTGGATCCATGGCGCCGCCCAGTTCGGCTACGAGCTGCGCCTTGCCTGTCCCGAACCATTGCATCCCTCGGAACGCGCCGTGCGCTGGGCCAGGAACAATGGTGCGGCCATCACCGTGACTGAATCGGTCGAGGAAGCCGTGGCGGGCGCCGATTGCGTGGTATCGGATGCCTGGGTTTCCATGCATGACGAAGATAGCGCTGACCGCCACAACATGCTGGCGCCCTATCAAGTGAATGAACAGCTGATGGCCCACGCAAAAAACGATGCTGTTTTCATGCATTGCCTGCCGGCCCATCGCGGCGAGGAAGTCACGGCCGGGATCATCGACGGCCCTCGTTCCCTGGCCTGGGATGAAGCCGAGAACCGGCTGCACGCGCAAAAGGGTATTCTGACGTGGTGCCTGGGATAATCTCCATCGGTAGCGGGCGTTGAACGCTATTCCGGATGACTTGATCCGGCCATTTCAGATAGAGGGCATGGGCGTGCGCGGGCGGTTGGTCCGCCTGGGCCCGGCGCTGGATCAAATTCTGACCCGCCATGATTATCCAGAACTTGTCTGCCGCCTGCTGGGCGAGGCTGTCGCCCTGTCCTCGGCCTTGGCGGGGGCCTTGAAATTCGACGGCGTCTTCACCCTGCAGACCAAGGGTGATGGCCCGGTATCGACCCTGGTGGCCGACGTCAGATCACCCGGCGACTTGCGTGGCTACGCGCAATTCGATGGCGAGGCTATCGCCGGTTTTGAAGCCGGCTCCTATCCATCCATCCCACGCCTGCTGGGCGCCGGGCATATTGCCTTCACCGTGGATCAAGGCGCCGATACGGAACGCTATCAAGGCATTGTCGCGCTTGAAGGTCAAAATCTGGCCGATTGCGCCCACAACTATTTCCGTGAATCCGAGCAAATCGAAACGGCCATGGTTCTGGCCAGCCGCAAGGTACCGGGTGGCGGGCGGTGGCGCAGCGGCGCGATCATGCTGCAACGGCTGCCCGAAGGCGATCCAAGCCTGTTGGCGCGCGGCGTGGAGGTGGAGCGGGACGATGTTTCCGAAGATGACTGGCGCCGTGTCGTCACCATGCTGGCAAGCACCAAGGACCATGAACTGACGGATCCGAAGCTGTCCGGCGATGACCTGCTGTACCGGCTATTTCACGAAGACGGCGTGCGTATTTTCGAGCCGACCAAACTGCAACCAGGCTGCCGTTGTTCCGAAGAACGGGCCGAACGCATATTGGCGCAATTGCCACCCGGCGAGCTGCCCGGCCTGGCGGTGGATCGTGAATTGATTGTGACCTGTGAATTTTGCAACGCTTCCTATACCTTCTCACTCGAGCAGTTTCTTCCCGCCAACCAAGAGGCTTGAATGATGACTTATTCGCGGCTTCTATCCGCCCTGTGCGCCCTGTGCGCCCTGTGCCTTGGGGCTTTACTGACCTCCTGCGAAAGCCCCCTGCCGGAAGTCAGTTATCCTGAATTGCGGTTTAATCATTTGCCGGCAATCAAACTCGACGTCGCCCGCATTGAGATCATCGAACGGTACCAATCACCCCTGCGGCCGCCCAATGTGGAGCATCAAATACCCCTGGCGCCGGCCCTGACCATGCGGAACTGGGCCACGGACCGCCTGCGCGCCGTTGGCAAGAGCGGCGTCGCCAAATTTATCATCATCGACGCCTCCGTGAAGGCCCAGACCCTAGCCAAGAAAAAGGGCGTGAAGGCGATCTTCACCGTCAATCAAGTCATGCGCTATGACGCCATGCTTGAAGCCAGACTGGAAGTGGAAACCTCGGGCGGCCTGGGCAAGGGTTTCGCCACCGCCCAAGCCAGCCGCCAACGCACCCTGTCCGAAGGCGTCTCCATCAACGAGCGGAACGACGCCCTTTACAGCTTCGTCGAAGCCACGGCCAAGGATTTCGACCAGGTCATGGCGAAAAACATCAACGATCACATGGCGCCGTTCCGGCGCTAGGCCGCGATGACGGAACAGTAGCCTCCGCCGCGCATTGACGCCTGCTCCGGTTCAGGCGCTGAATCAAGGCGCCAGGTGGTTGATCAATTTGCCCATGAGTTCGGTGCAGGCCTCGACCTGGGACAATTCGAGAAATTCGTCGGGGCGGTGGGCGACAGAGATACTGCCTGGTCCGCAGATCACCGAGGCGACACCGCCCTTTTGGAAGATCCCCGCCTCCGTGCCGTAGGACACCGCATGGGTCTGATTACTGCCCGTCAAGGCCAACACCAGGGTTTCCGCCGGCGAGCCGTCTTCGGGCAGCAGGGGGATCACCTCGCCCCGGACATCGACCACAATATCGGCGCCGGGATGCACCTGGCGCATCTTCGGCAAGACCTCGGCCTGGGCGAAGGCCTCGAAATCCCGGACGATCGCGGCTCCGTCCACGTCCGGCAAGGCGCGGTATTCCCACCAGAACGTGGTCTCCTTGGGAATGATATTACCCGCAGTACCGCCCTCGATGGTGCCGACCTGCACGGTGGTGTAGGGCGGATCGAAGCGGGGATTGACGTTGGAGGTCTGTAATTCCTCCGCCAGGTCAGCGAGATAATTGATCAACTTGGCGGCGGCGAAAATCGAATTGACGCCCTTGTGGGTCTCGGATGAATGGCCCTCCATCCCCGTCACCCTGGTCCGGATGGCACAACACCCCTTGTGGGCATTGACCACCTTCATCTCCGTCGGCTCGCCCACGATCAGGGCTTGCGGGCGGCAGGGCAGGCCCTGCAGATGGCGCGAGAGGTCCGGCGCGCCCAGACAGCCAATTTCCTCGTCATAAGACAGAGCGAAATGAATGGGCAGAGTGAGGCCGGCGGCCACCATCTCGGGCACATGGGCCAGGGCGATGGCGCAAAATCCCTTCATATCCGCCGTGCCCCGGCCATACAGCCGGCCCTCGCGCTCGGTCACCTGAAAGGGGTCCGTGGCCCAGTCCTGGCCATCCACGGGGACCACGTCCGTATGGCCCGACAGCACCACGCCGCCGTCGATCATGGGCCCCACGGTGGCGAACAAATTCGCCTTGGCGCCGCTTTTGTCGTGGATCAGGGTGGATTCGACACCGTGTTCGGCCAGATAATCCCGAACGAAATGGATCAGTCCCAAATTCGATTCTCGGCTGGTGGTATCGAATGCCACCAAGCGGTCGATCATCTCCCGTGGCGTATATGTTTGCGCGGCCATGCATGGTCCCCATGATAAGATTTCGTCCAGAATAGCCGCGCCTGGCCGCGCGGTCCACCAATCGCAATTTTGCGTTACGGAATAATTGCTTAACCGTGCTTGATCGGGCGTACGGGACTGCGTAGGTTCCCGCCATGTCCTGGCAGGTTCGAAAGGCGGTATTGCCCGCCATATTGGTTGTGGCGGCCATTGTGGGCGCGATTACCTTGGTGCGCACCAAGCCGGTCGTTGAGCCGTCCGATAAATCGGAACAGCCCTGGCTGGTCTCCGTGGCCCGGGTCAAGTTGGCCGATATTCAACCCAGTCTTCATCTGTTTGGCGAAATCGTCGCGGGGCGGGAGGTTGAGTTGCGGGCCCTGGTGGCGGGCGAGGTGGTGGCGGTGGCCGACACCTTCGTCGATGGCGGCACCCTGCGCCGTGGCGAGATGATCATTGCCATCGACGAGTTCGACTACCGCGCCAAATTTGACGAATTGTCGGCGCAGGTGCGCGAGGCCCGCGCCCGGCTGGAGGAAATCGCGGCCAGGCGCAACTCTTATGCAATGGCCCTGCGCCGGGACCGGGAGATGGTCGCGCTGCGTCGGCGCGATGTCGAACGCATGCATGCCCTGTCAGGTAGAGGCACCGTGTCCGACAAAAGAATGGACACGGCGCGCATGGAGCTGGTCCAGCAGCAAAAAGCGACGGAGATGCGGCAAAGCGACCACGCGGCGGAGACCGCCCATGTCAAACAGCAGGAGGCGGTGATCAACCGCCTGAATGTTGGTTTGCGGCGGGCCAAGCGAAATTTGCAACGGGTCCGCCTGACCGCGCCGTTCGACGGTTTTCTGACGGATGTGCAGGCCCAGCTCGGCAAACGGCTGGGCGCCAATGACCGTGTTGCCCGTTTGATTGACGCGGGCCGGCTGGAGGCGCGGGTTACCCTGTCGGACCGTCAATATGGCCGCCTGGTATCAACCGGTCCCCTGGCGGGCCGGCCGGCGGATGTGACCTGGCGGGTCGGCGGACACGAATTCCGCTACGCCGGCCGTCTGGACCGCATCGGCGCGCGGATCGATGCCACCAGCGGCGGCGTGCAGGTTTTTGCCCGCCTGCAGGGCGCTGATTTAACCAAACCTCTGCGGCCCGGCGCCTTTGTCGCCATCACCATGCCCGACCAGATTTATCAATCCGTCGCACGGCTGCCCGAAAGCGCACTTTACAATACCGATACCGTCTATGTCATCACGGACGGCCGCCTGGAAAAGCGCGCGGTCGAACTGGTGGCGCGGGTCGGCAATGATGTGTTGTTGCGCGGCGCCATCCATGATGGCGATCAAGTCGCCGTGACCCGGTTCGCCGAAATCGGTCCGGGGCAAAAGGTGGAAGTGCGCTAAATGTCCCCCGCCGATCTGGTCCGCCTGTTCGTGCGCCACCGCAACGCCGCCAATTTGTTGATGGTAATCATGCTGGTTTTGGGCGCCGTTTCCCTATCCCGGCTGAATACGCAGTTTTTTCCCGATTTTGGCATCGACATGGTGTCCGTCACCGTGGTCTGGCCCGGCGCCAGCGCCGACGATGTGGAAGCCAACATCATCACTGCGATCGAGCCGGAAGTCCGCTTTCTGAACAATGTGGACAAAATCACCTCCTTCGCGGTCGAGGGCCTCGGTACAATTTTGGTGGAATTCAACGCCGGCAGCGACATGCAGGCCGGCCGCTCGGACGTGGTGTCCGCCGTATCCCAGGTCACCACCCTGCCCGAGGGCAGCGAGAACCCGAAAATCAGCCGGGTCGCCCGATACGACACCATTTCACGCATTGCCCTGTCCGGGCCCTTCAGCGAAAGCGCCCTGAAGGCCATCGCCAAACGGGTCCGCGAGGGCTTGTTGGCGCGCGGCATCGATCAGGTCCTGATGTTCGGCGCCCGGGATGAAGAAATCTGGGTCGATATGACGCCCCGGACCCTGCGCCGTCTGGCCTTGAGCCTGGACGATGTGGCCGCCCGCATACGGCTGCGCAGCCAGGACCTGCCGTCGGGCAGTATCGAGGGGCAGGTCGAAAAACAGATCCGCAGCCTTGGCCTCGAAACCACGGCCACGGGATTGGGCAACATGGAGATCCGCTCTCTGCCCAATGGCGAGAAACTCCGGCTCAGGGATATCGCCCGGGTCCGGGAGGCGTTCGAGGCCAACGCACCGGAAGGCCGGCTGGCCTCGGACCGGGCCATCGAACTGCATGTCAAGCGGGCGGTCGGCGCCGATGCCTTGGACATTTCCAAAACCGTTGACGAATACCTAGGCGAACTGCGCCAAACCCTGCCGCCGACCCTGACGGTGGAACATTACGATGTGCAGGCCGGCCTGATCCGCGAACGTATCGCGATCCTTTTGAAGAACGGCCTTGGCGGCCTGGCGTTGGTTCTGATCATCCTCTTTATCTTCCTCAATCTGCGGGTCGCCATTTGGGTCGCCGCCGGCATTCCCGTGGCGCTGATGGCGACCATGGGCATGATGTTGCTGGGCGGGCAGTCCATCAACATGGTCTCTCTGTTCGCCCTGATCATGACCCTGGGCATAATCGTCGATGACGCCATCGTGGTGGGGGAGCACAGCGCCTCGCTGCGGCGCCATGGCAGGAGCGCGCAGGAGGCGGCCGAGGAAGGCGCCCTCCGCATGCTGGCGCCGGTGATTGCCTCGTCGCTGACCACGATCGCCGCTTTTCTGCCCCTGATCCTGATCAGCGGCATCATCGGCACCATCCTCGCGGCCATTCCCCTGGTCATGGTTTCGGTTCTGATCGCCAGCCTGGTGGAATGTTTCCTGGTCCTGCCGGGCCATTTGCGCGGCGCATTGAGCGCCGGACGAGATCAGGAATCCCGCCCACGGGTCTGGTTCAACAATCATTTTGACCGCTTCCGCAGCGGTCTGTACCGTCGCGTTCTGGTGGTATGCGTGGAATGGCGCTATCTGACACTGGCCAGCGCCATCGGCGCCCTGATCCTGTCCTTGGGCGTCATCGCCGGCGGGCGGGTTGGCTTTCAATTTTTTCCCACGCCGGAAGGCGATATTGTTTACGGCAATGTGGTGATGCTGCCGGGCACGCCCCGCGAGCGGACCGAGGCCATGGTGGAGGAGTTGGAGCGCGCCGCGCGCGCGGCGGCAACGACGTCAGAGGCAAGCGCCGCCGAAGGCGAAAGCCTGATCCATTCAACGTTTGGCAAGCTGGGCAAATCCCAGGCCCGTGAATTCCGCAGCGTGAGCGGGGATAAATACGGCGGCCTTTATGTGCAATTGGTGCCCTCCGACCATCGCCAGGTCCGCATGCCGGACTTTATCGAAACCTGGCGCCACAACATTCAGATGCAGCCCGGCGTCGACCGGGTCAACCTGAATGAGCGCAAGGGCGGTCCGCCCGGCAAGGAGATCGATATCCGGTTGAGCGGCGGCAGCACCCGTGATTTGAAGTCGGCGGCGGGGGAGGTCAAGATATTGCTGGCCCGCTTCCCCGGTGTCACGGACGTGGAAGACGACCTGCCGATCGGCAAGCAGGAAGTCATTCTGGAACTGACACCCCGTGGCCGGGCCTTGGGCTTTTCCACCGACAGCGTGGGCCGGCAGGTGCGCGCGGCATTCCAGGGCACCATCGCCAAGCGTTTCCCCAGGGGTGATGAAGAGATCACCGTGAAGGTGCAGTACGCCCGTGGCGCCATCACCACCGAGGATCTATTGAATTTGTATCTGCGCAATGCCGCTGGCGCCGACGTTCCCCTTAGCGAAGTGGTCTCCATGCGGGAAAAGACCGGCTTCGCCCGCATCCGCCGCCGCAACGGTCAGCGTGAAGTGGCCATCACGGGGGAACTGGACGAAAGCAAAATCCGTGCCGGTAAATTGATCGCCGCCCTCGAAATCGGCGACTTGCCGGCCATCGCCCGGAAGTACGGCCTGCAATACAACTTCGCCGGCAGGGCGGAGGAACAGTCCCGCACCATGTCGGACATGCGCCTGGGCGCCCTGGTTGGCATGGCGGCGATCTATATCATTCTGGCCTGGGTGTTTTCCTCCTATACCCGGCCCATCGTGGTCATGGCGGTGATCCCCTTTGGCATCATCGGCGCGGTGATCGGGCATTTGCTGCTGGGGTTCGATCTGAGCCTGCTGACCCTGGTCGGGCTGTTGGGCTTGTCGGGAATTTTGGTCAATGACTCGATTATTCTGGTCTCGACCATCGATGAACGCATCGCCAAGGGTGAAGAGACCATTCAAGCCATCATCGGCGGCAGCCAGGATCGTCTGCGCGCGGTGCTGTTGACCTCGTTGACCACCATCGGCGGCCTCTTGCCGCTGTTGTTCGAAACCAGCCTGCAGGCGCAGTTTCTCATTCCCATGGCCATCACCATGATTTTTGGCCTCGCCGTCGCCACCTTCCTGGTGCTGTTGGTTATTCCCGCCCTGATCGCAATCCAATTGGATATGCACAATCTTCGCCAAAGACATAGAGCAAGCCGGGCGCGCTGGCCCCAACGCTGGGCGGCCTTTCGCGCCTTGCCCAGAAAGGATCAATTTTCTGCTCTATTGAATTTTCTGGACCGCTTTGTCGCCGGCGTTGGATTTTGGACCGCCGCCGTCGCCCTGCCGGCGATGATTAGCGTGCGCGTCTACGAGATTGTCGCCCGCAAGGTTTTCGGCGTTCCCTCGAACTTTCCACAATTCTTGGAATGGGAATTATTCCTGCTGCTGGTATTTCTTACGCTGGGATATGGCTATGTGCGGGGCGCCCATGTCCGCGTCGACATTATCCGGGACCGGCTGCGGCCGGTGATGCGCAACCGCATTGAACTTGTTGGTCTGTTGTTGCTGATCGTGCCCTTCGTGATGGTCATTTTCTACTTCGGCATCCCGTACGTCATCGAAAGCTACAATATGGGCGAGAAGTCGGCTCTGGCCCTCGGCGGACCCGCCCGCTGGCTGTTGAAGGGCGCCATGCCCTTTGGCCTGGGCCTGCTTCTGCTGGCCGCCATTGTCGCCGCCCTGCGCAATCTGAACCAACGGCGCGGCAAGGATTAGACGGCAATGTTCGAGTTCGTGGAAGTTCTGCCGTACCTCATGCTGGCCTCTCTGGCGATCTTGATATTTACCGGTTTGCCGGTGGCCATATTGCTGGCTGGTCTGGGCATCGCCTTCAGCCTGATCGGCATCGCCCTGGACGAGATGCAGTGGATCGCGCTGTTGAATATTCCCCTGCGCCTGTACGGCAGCATCAACGGCAGCCAGATCTATCCCACGGTTCCCATGCTGCTGTTCATGGGAATGGCGCTGGAAAAAAGCGGCATCGCCCGGGATCTGTTGTTGTGCCTGCAACATCTTTTCGGCCGCATGCCGGCCGGCATGGCCATCGCTGTCACCTTATTGGGCATTCTGCTGGCGCCCACGGCAGGGGTTGTCGGGGCCTCGGTCGCCACGCTGGCCTTGATCGCGCTGCCGACCATGCTGGACCAGGGCTATAAGCCGTCATTGGCCAGCAGCGTGGTGGCGGCGGCGGGAACCTTGGGTCTTATTCTGCCGCCCGCGATCATGCTGTTTTTTCTGGCCGGCAAACTGAGGACACCAATCGGGCATATCTTTCTGGCCGCCTTGTGGCCGGCGGGCATCCTGGTCGTGCTGTATCTGACCTATTACATCATCTCGGCCATCATCTCGCCGCCAGTGGCGCCGGAAGGCCGGACCGCGCGGGACTGGAGTCGCGGCTGGTCGGCGCTGCAATGGTTTGGCTTTTATATCCGTGGGCTCGTGATGCCGGCGGGTCTGATATTCCTGGTCTTGGGATCGATTATTTTTGCCTGGGCCACGCCGTCGCAATCGGGCGCCGTGGGCGCGGCGGGCGGCCTGCTGCTGATGTTGCTGAACCGTCGCCTCACCTGGCCGTTGTTTCGTGAAGTCATTGAAGGCACCGCGCTAATGACGGCCATGGTCTTCTTCGTCGTCATGGCCGCCAATGTATTTTCCTATCCGTTCCGTTTTTTCAGCGGCGACGAGGTCGTCAGCGGCATGCTGCAGGGTCTGGCGTTTGGTGATTGGGGCATGCTGCTGACCATTATCGGGATCATCTTCATCCTGGGCTTTTTCATCGACTGGATCGAGATCACCATTATCACCCTGCCGCTGTTTCTGCCCGTCCTGGCCGATCTGGATTTTACCGATCATGCGGGCGAGGGCACGGCGACGGCGTTGTGGATGGCAACCCTGATCGCCCTGACCCTGCAAACTTCGTTCCTGACGCCGCCCTTTGGCTTTGCCTTGTTTTTCCTGAAGGGCGCCGCCCCGCCCGAGGTCAAGATCACCGATATCTACCGCGGCATCATCCCCGTTGTCGGCGCCCAGGTGTTCGTGATCGGACTGGTCATGGCCTTTCCCCTGCTGGCCAACTGGCTGCCCAGCCAGGTCTTCGACTAGAGCAACCCGCATTCAATTGAATGCGGATAAGTTGCTCGATCTTAAAGGTT
>JAPYPT010000085.1 GCA_029937535.1 Alphaproteobacteria bacterium | reverse complement strand
CCGCCATGCAGGTGTACATGCAGGTGCGGATGTTAATGTCGAGAACCCGTGTCAGCATCTCCTCCGAGCAATCCGACGGCGTGCCGGTGGTCACCAGGTCCAGGGTTTCATTGGCGCCCGGCTCGGGCGTTCGTTCGTCGGCAAAGGTCACGGTGCCGCCGCCGGCGTTGCAGACGGCGATGTCCAGGCGGCCCAGCCGGGCCACGATATCGGCGGCGGCCCGTTCGTTCGCGGCCCGGTCGGTCAGATCGGCCTCGATACCCATGGCGCGCACGCCCAGGGCTTCGCATTCCGCCACCACCGTTGGCGCGGTCATCAGGTCGCGCTCGAACTCATAGACCTCCGCCGCTTGCAGGTTACGGTCGATGATGGCGATATCCGCGCCCAATCCGGCCAGATGCAGAGCGTAGCCGCGGCCCAGACCGCGGGCGCCCCCGGTGATCACGGCAACCTTGCCGGTCAGTTTCTTGTCGCTGGGTTTCTTGTCGCTCATAGCTCTCTCCGATGGTTTTTTTTAGATCCGCCCGTCATAGGCGTTTTCGCCAATTTCGCAGGCCAGCAGGGTAAAGGTCTCCCGCTGCTTGGCCGCCGCCATGGCTTCGGCGATACCGGCCCGGTTTTCGATGGCGACGCCATGGCCGCCAAGGGCATTGGCCAGCGCCACGAAATCCGTTGCGCCAAAATCCACGCCCAGCTTGGCGAAGCCGCTTTCCCGCTGTTTCTTTTCGATCAAGGCCAGGGTCCGGTCCACGAACACCACGATTAGGATGTTCTGGCGCAAATCCCGGGCCGTGGCCAATTCACCCATGACCATCTCCAGACTGGCATCGCCCATGAAGCCGATCACCATGCGCTCCGGCTCGGCCAGCTTGGCGCCGATAGCCAGTGGCAGGGCGCAACCCATGGTGCAGAGGGCGGAGGATTGCAGCAAGCCGCGCGGTTGCAGGCATTGCCAGACCTGGCTTAGCATGATGCGGTGGGCGCCGCTGTCGGCCGTGGCGATGGCGTCGGCAGGGCTGTGTTTTTGGATTTCATCCACCAGCGCGGCGGGCCCCCAGTCCTCATCAGCGCGAAAAGCGGCGAGCAGAGCCTGACGGGTGGCGGCGGCTTCACCGCCCGGCCAAGTTTCGTTGCGACCGCCGCCGGTATCGGCACCAAGGGCCGTGAGGCCGGCGCCCACATGGCAGCGGAAGGACCAGCGCGCCCGGTGCATGTAGTGGGTGTTCTCCAGACCGCCCAGCTCGATCACATTGGTATCCGCCGGCCAGGGATCGCGCCAGCCGGCCCGCATTTCGATGGGGTCATAGCCGGCCAATATGATGCAATCGCTTTGCCCCACCAGGGGCAGCAGATGCCGGTCCGCCAGGGGCGACAGGCCGGCGCCGCCCAGGGCCAGGGGCTCGTTCTCCGCCAGCACGCCCTTGGCTTTGTAAGTCGTGATGACCGGGACCTGAAAGGTACGGGCGAAATCCGCGACCTGCGCGCTTGCATCATCATGCAGCACCCCGACGCCGGCGATCAGGATGGGCCGTTGGGCGGCGGCGAATGTGTCCCGCGCGGCCCGCCATTCCGGGCCCGGCGCGGGCGCTAGGGGTTGTGGCGCGGCCCGCGCGGCGATCTGATCCGCGCCCTGATCCGCACCCTGATCCATGGTGGCGACGGAAATCGGCACATCGATATGCACGGGACCGGGGGGGAAAGCCGTGGCGATGGCAATGGCTTTATCCACCAGCACCGCCACCGCGCCGTCCACCAATGTCAGGGAAGCCTTGGTGATCGGGGCCAGCATGGCGCCATGATCGAATATCTGGTGAGTATAAGTGGCGGCCTCGGCTTCATCGACCCGGCCGGTGATAAAAATCAGGGGCACTTGATCTTGCAAGGCATTGGCCATGACATTGGCGGCATTGGCCACGCCGGGGCCCAAGGTCGCCAAGAGAATGCCCGGCGCGCCGGTTACATGATGAGTGCCCTCGGCCATGAAACCGCCGGAATTCTCATGTTTGCATAATTCGAAGCGGATGCCGGCGCCGTCCAGCGCCGCCATCACCGCCAGCACTTCGCCGCCCGGAATACCAAAGGCATGGCGGCAACCGGCCTGAAATAGGCGGCGGGCCAGAATTTCAACACTGCTGTTCATCGCGCCTAGCTTGCGTCAGGATGCGACGGCTTGGCAAGGCGTGCTGTAGGATGCGTCATGACGGAATTTCCAAAATGGTTTCATTGCCACTATTGGCTCATCCTGGCGCTGCCCGTGCTGCTGGCAGCCTGTGCCGCGCCCGCCCCGCCGCACCAGGGCGAAGAGGAAGGCCAAACAACGATCCATGTCACCTCCAACGGCTGGCATACGGGCATCGTCCTGGCGAAAGCCGACATACCGGACGGTCTGTTGCCGGAGTTGGGCGATTACCCGGCGGCGAAGTATTTCGAATTCGGCTGGGGCGATGCGAAATTCTACCCCAGCAAGGAGGCAACGATCGGTATGACCATGCAAGCCGCGTTGCTGCCGACGCCGGCGGTGATGCATGTGGTGGCGCTGTGGACGTCGCCGAAGCGCTATTTTCCCGAAGCCGAAATTATCGCGTTATCCCTCGGTCAAGCGCGCTTCCGGAAGCTGCTGGCATTCATCGATAACAGTTTTAAACGTTCCGGCGCCGCACGGGTCGAGGCGTCCGCCCAGGGGCTCTATGCGGACAGCGGCTTTTACCCCGCCACGGGACGCTTTCACCTTCTCAATACCTGCAATACCTGGACCGCGCGGGCGCTTCGGGCAGCCGGCTTTAAAATCAAATCAACGGGCACCGCCCACGCTGAAGCGCTGATGCAGCAGGTGCGCCGATTAGCGCATGTCGCGTTCAATTGAACGCGAGGCCATGCGCTAAAACCTTTAAGATCGAGCAACTTATCCGCATTCAATTGAATCCAATTGAATGCGGGTTGCTCTAGCCGGGCGATAGACGGGCCATGGCAAGGTCGCGCAGCTCCGCCTTGCGCACCTTGCCGGTGGAGGTCATGGGCAATTCCGCGATGAACAGGACATGCCGGGGTATCTTGAACGACGCGATCTGGCCCCGGCAATAATTCAGAATTTCATCCTCGCCGGGATCACGGCCGGCTTTCGCCACGACGAAGGCGACCGCAACCTCCGTCAGGCGCTGGTCGGGGTGGCCGATGACCGCCACATCGGCCACATCGTCATGGCCTTGCAGATAGGCCTCCACCTCCATGGGGTCCACGTTTTCGCCGCCGATTTTCAACATGTCCTTGTAGCGGCCCAGGAACCGCAAAAACCCGTCGGGGCGCAGATAGCCCATGTCGCCGGTCAGGAACCAGCCATCCGCATTATAGGATTTGGCGGTTTCTTCCGGTTTCTTGTAATAGCTGAGCATCAGGCAATAGCTTTTGACGATGATCTCCCCCGGCACCTCAAGGGGCTGGTCCTCTCCCGTCTCGGGGTCAATGATGCGGAATTCGAAGCCATCGCAAGGATGACCGGAGGTTTCGCACGCCTGTTCGCTGCTGGAGTCGAGAAACGACAGACAGGCGTTGCCGCCGATCTCGGTCATGCCAAAGGCGGCAATGGGCCAAAGCGGCGCGAGGACGTCGAGGGCCTTGCGGTAGATGGGCACGGCGGAGGCGGTGCCGACGCCAAAAGTGCCGGTTCGGAGCGAGGACAAATCCCGCGGCCGCCGCTCCTGGGCGTCAATCAGCCCCTTGACGTGGATCTCGAAGCCGGAGACCTGGGTGACACCCTCCGCCTCGACGGCGTCCAGGCAGGCATCCGGGTCGTATGTCTCGGTCAAGATCTGCCGGTTTCCCGTGGCCATGGACAGCATGGGCCCGTCCAGATAGCCGAAAATATGGAACAATGGCAGATAGTTGTACATCACGTCCCGCTCCGTGGTGCCCAGAATGCGGACCCGGTCGGTCTGGTTGCGCAGGAATTCATGGCTACGCACCACGCCCTTGGGAAACCCCGTGGTGCCGGAGGTGTACATGATGAAGGCGGGATCGGAGCGCCGGACCGCGGCCGCGCGGCGTTCCAACTCCCCGTTCAGTGCGGCGTTGTTATTCCGCGCGACCTCCATCCAGGCCTGGGTGCCGAAGGGCGCCGCCGCGCCAGGATCAGCGGTTTTGATGATGATCCGCCGCAGATCGGGGAAAGTCTTGGCCTCGATCGCGCCATCGGGCCGCCGCTGGTCAGCGGGCACCATCACTTGCACCATGCCCCAATAGTCGATGGGGCCGGAGGTGTCATGGGTAATCAGGGTGGAGCATTCGGCCTGAGCGATGACATAAGCCGCGTCCGCCGTGCGAAGACGGGTGTTGATGGGCACCTGAATGGCGCCGATGCGGGCGATGGCAAAGAGCAGATGGATCCATTCCGGGCAATTGTTCAGCCAGACGCCGACCCTATCGCCAACCCCCACGCCGGCCGCGATCAAGCCGCGGGCAGCCTGATCGGTCCGTTCCGAAATCTCGGCGAAGCTTTGCCGCTCCTCCCCGAAGGTCAAAGCCTCGCGCCCGCCCCAGCGATCCGCCGCCAAACGCGGCAGATCGGCCAGGGTGGTGGTGTCGTTCCATATGTCCGGACCCGGGGTTGGGTTCGCCTTCACTGTTGCGGGAAACCGTACAGTTTCGCCGCATTGTCATAAGTCGTCTTCTTCCGGATGGTGTCCGAGAGATGACCCATTTCCCGCTCGATGAACTCCTGACTGTCTGGCCAGATGCCATCGGGATGCGGGAAATCGGAGCCCCACATGATGTTATCCTCGCCCAGATTATCGACCAGCTTCATGCCCACCGGATCGCTCTGGAAGGTGGCAAAACATTGCCGGTACCAGTATTCCGACGGCTTCATCTTCAGGGTCAGATCCTTGAACTGATCCTCCCACTCCAGATCCATATGTTCCAGGATATAGGGGATCCAGCCAATGCCGCTTTCGGCGATGACCACCTTCAGGTCGGGATACATCTCCAGCGTGCCGCCGAAGATAATCTGCATCAGCTTGTTGGACATATCCATTTGGAAGGCGGTGATAAAGACGGCGAAGGCCTGGCGCGCCTCGAGGGGTTCCATGGCGTCATAGTCCGGCGCCTTGGCCCCGCCGGTGTGGAAATGCAGCGGCAGTTTCGAGGCCGCGGCGGCGGCGAACACCGGGTGCCAGTGCTTGTGATACAGCGGCTTGCCATCGGGTACGGAGGGGATTTCCAGGCCCCTGACCGCGCCGCGTTTGGCCACCCGCTCAATCTCCGCCACGGCTGCGTCGATATCATGGCCGGGGATTGAGGCGATGCCCGCCAGGCGGTCGGGATGAGTGCCGCAAAATTCGGCCAGCCAGTCGTTGTAGATCTGCATCATGACGATGGCTGCGTCCGGGTCGTTCAGGCGCGCGGCGCCGCCCAGAATGCCATACAGCACCTCGCCCACGACGCCGTCCAGATCCTGGTCCTTGATCCGCAGATCAGGTTCCGTCAGGCGGCGGATGCCGTTCTTGCCGTCTTCATACAGGCCCTGCTCCGCCATGCGGTCGGAGCGGTGGATGACACCGGGGACATATTCGCGGCCAGCCGATCCCATGCCGTTCTGCAGGCCGAACTGACTGCCGTTCTTCGAGACCCAGGTCGGTCCCTTGGGTCCGTCCGTGACGTAGGGCATGCGCTCCTTCATGGCCGCGGGCGCATTGTCGGTGAAAACGTCGGCGGGCAGCCAGATCAAATCAATATGGCAGTCCGCTGAAATAACTCCTGTGGTCATGTGATGGCCTTTCCAGTTTTTGATTTATGGTTATGCGTCATGCCGGCGGTGACCTCCGGCCCAATGCCGCCGATGCGGCCAATACCGTCGCCCGGCAGCACGATCATACGATGCGGCAGACCCATTTCCTCTCGATCAGGTACTTGGGTTGTAAGAATACGCATTTTTCGGCAAAACACCAAAGGGCGCTACCGGTCAATTTTCTTGCATGGCGCCCCGGCCCGTCGTTTGCTATTCCTGAGGCCGGAATTTTTGGAGTGACGACACAATGGTACAGGCGCGTTTAAACGGGTTGGCGACGGCGGTGCCGGAACATCTGATGCGCCAGGTGGACGCCTTGCCCGCCGCCGCGAAATTTTTTTCCCGCCAGGCGGTGGAAATCTCTCCGCAACGCCTGGCCCGTATTTTCGGCAACACGGCAATCGATACCCGAAACACCTGCCAGCCCCTTGAATGGTACTTGCAACCCCATGACTTCGCGGAACGCAACGGCCTCTATTTGCAGCACGCTGTTGAACTGTTGCAGCAGGCGGCGGAAGCAGCACTTGACGACGCCGGCCTGACGGCCGGCCAGATCGATACCATCGTCACCGTATCATCCACGGGCATCGCAACGCCCAGCCTGGATGCGCTGCTGGTTCAGCGCATGCCCTTTCGCCAGGATGTCCAGCGCCTGCCCATCTTCGGCCTGGGCTGCGCCGGCGGGGTACAAGGCCTCAGCCGGGCCGCCGTTCTGGCGCAAGGGCAGCCTGGTGCGAAAATTCTGCTGTTGGTGGTCGAATTATGCAGCCTGACCCTGCGCCACGGCGACCGCAGCAAAAGCAATATCATCGCCACCGCCCTGTTTGGGGATGGCGCGGCGGGCGCGGTGATCTCAACCGACGGCAGCGGTCCGGCGGTGACGGCGTGGGGCGAACATACCTGGCCCGATACCTTGGATGTCATGGGCTGGGACGCGGGTAACGACGGCCTTAAGGTCATATTTTCCCGCGATATCCCGGCCATCATCGAACAGGATTTCCGTGCCGCCCTGGACGGATTTCTCGACGGCCAGGGCCTGGACCGAAAGCAGATTGATCATTTTGTCGCCCATCCCGGCGGCGCCAAGGTATTGGATGCCTTGGAGGTGGTCTTCGGCCTGGACCCCGGCGGCCTGTCCGAAGCCCGAGAGGTCATGCGCCGCCACGGCAATATGTCCGCTGTCACCGTGTTGTTTGTTCTAAATGAAATCCGCGCCGCCGGTTTGTCCCCCGGCCAGCGTATGCTGTTGACCAGCATGGGACCGGGTTTCACCGCCGCCTTCGCCTTGCTGGAGACGGCTTGATCGCCTGGATCATTCTGGGTCTGGTGGCGGCCCAACGCCTGGCCGAGCTGCTATATAGCCGCCGCAACGAAGCCCGCCTGCGGGCCCGCGGCGCGGTCGAGGCGGGCCGCGGACATTATCCGTTGTTTTTCCTGGTGCATGGCGGCTGGCTGGTGGCCCTGGCAGTTTCTATTGGGCCGATTGGGCCGGCGACCGTCATTAATTTGTGGTGGCTGGGTCTGTTCGTGGTGTCGCAAATCGGACGGATCTGGGTTCTGTCCAGCCTGGGACCCTTTTGGACAACCCGTATTTTGACCCTGCCCGAGGCGCCGTTGGTGAGGTCCGGCCCCTACCGGTGGTTCCGCCATCCCAATTATATCATCGTGGTTGTCGAAATCGCCGCGTTGCCCCTGGCCTTTTCGGCCTACAAGATTGCCGTCACCTTTTCGATCCTCAACGCCTTGTTGCTGCTGCAACGCATCCGAATTGAAAACGATGCGTTACAGCAGCGGCGCTAGCGACCGCAATTCACATTACACAGCACACCGTCATCCCCGGGCTCGACCCGGGGATCCAGAGCCGCAAACACCTGAGTTTGTAGCCCTGGATTGCCGGGTCAGGCCCGGCAATGACATTAATATTGGAAATTGCTCTGATTATTTGACGGACGAAAAAGACGTCGGGGCCAGGAACTGGCTGCTCAACGAAGCGACGATCTGGCCGTTGGCTTCCGTCTCGGCGCGTTTTTCCAGCCATTCCGGATCGGTGCCGAAGGCGCCCCATTTCTCTTCCCGCTCGGCCATGGATTCCCAGGCCAGCATATAGGTCAGGTCCTGATTGGATTCGCCGATCAAGGTGGTCCAAAAGCCGGCCTGACGGATGCCGTGTTTGTCCCACAGCGGCAAGGTGATGGTATCGAACCGCTTCAACAGATCCGGTAGGCGGCCCGCCACACAGTGATAGATGCGTAACTCGTAAATCATAAGATCAATGCTCCCAAAATGTTTCCGCTACCTTTCTATACGGTTGCTGTCAAAATGGGAACAAGAGCAAAAAACTTCGGGAGCGAGCAAACATGAACGAGCAAATCGGCGGCCCCGGCTGCCTGAACGGCGTGCGCATTCTGGACCTGACCCAGTTCGAGGCGGGGCCATCGTGCACCGAGGCCCTGGCCTGGCTGGGGGCCGAGGTGGTGAAGGTGGAAAATCCCAATGGCGGCGATCCGGGACGCGGGTCCTTCGCCGAGCCGCCGGGCCTGGATTCCTGGTATTTTCTGCTGTTCAACGCCTCCAAGAAATCCGTCACCATCAATCTGAAGGACCCCCGCGGCGTGGACCTGGTCAAGAACATGGCCAAGCAAGCGGACGTGGTGGTGGAGAATTTCGCGCCCGGCGCCATTGAGCGCCTCGGGCTGGGCTATGATGTGCTGCGCGAGGTCAATCCATCGCTGATCTATGCCCAGGTCAAGGGTTTTGGCGAGGGCAGCCCGTTCGAGAACAATCTGGCCTTTGACATGATCGCCCAGGCCTGTGGCGGCGTCATGAGCATTACCGGCGAGCCGGACCAACCCCCCGTGAAGCCCGGCGCCACCCTGGGCGATACGGGCACGGGGATGTTGCTGGCGATCTCAATCCTGGGCGCGCTGTACCGGCGCAAGGACACCGGAATAGGGGAGCGCCTGCAACTGGCCATGCAGGATGCCATGCTGCACTACATCCGCGTCGCCTTCGCCTCCCAGGCCGGCTTTAACAAGGCCGCGCCAAGGGCCGGTGCCAAACTGCTGTCGGGGCCCAATCCACCCTGCGGTATATTTCCCTGTAAGCCGGGCGGGCCCAACGACTATGTCTATATTTACACCAGCCGGGCCAATCCGGCCCACTGGCGCCGGCTGCTGGAGCTGATCGGGCGCGAGGATCTGATCGATGATCCGAACTATGCCACCGGCGCCGTCCGGGGTGAGCGCGAGGACGAGATCGACGAGATGGTCTCGCAGTGGACCCGCCAGCATGACAAGCATGAGGCCATGCGCCTGGTTGGCGCCGCCGGCATTCCCGCCGGCGCGGTGCTGGATACGGATGAATTGCAGAACGATCCGGATTTCGAACGCCGGGGCATCATGCAGACCATGGCGCATCCCACCAACGGCGATTTCAAGATGCCCGCCTGGCCCGTGCGCCACGACGGCGCCCCCCCGCCCCTGGCGCCCGCGCCATTGTTGGGAGAGCATGCCGAGGATGTCTTCGGCACCTGGCTCGACATGGATACAGCGGCGGTGGCAAAACTACGCAGCGACGGCGTCATATAATTATTACGGTGACGTAGTAATTAAATCACGGAAAACCGTTAATAATTGCCTAAATTCTGCTGTTTATATAATTACTACGTCGCCGGAAAAAATATCTAGGTGGTGGACAGAAACCAATCCAGGATGCGGGCGTTCTCGTCGCTGGGATAGGTGTGGGACAGATCGGCGACTTCGCGGTAGAGCAGATCGGCCCCGGCGGCGGTCAGGGCCCCTTGGGCATCGCGGGCGATCTGGATGGGGAACATCCAGTCCAGGGCTCCATGGGTCAGATAGACCGGCAGGCCCTTGATGCGGGCCGGGTCCATCATTTCAAGCAGAAGCGGATGGAATGAGGCCGATATGGGCGCCAGATGGGTGAAGGGCGAACCTTCTCCCAGCCCCGAGACATAGGTAAAGGTGCCGCCGTCGCTCATCCCGGTCAGCAACAGACGATCAGGGTCGATGTTCCATTGTTCCTGGGCGAAGGTCACAAGCCCCTCGATCCGGGCGCTATCGGCCTCCGGCGCCATCAATGACCAGGTGCCCTCGCCGGAGGTCGGCGTGATCAGAATGGCGCCCCGGCTGCGCGCCTCCCGCAGCCAGGTCCACAAGAAATTCCGGCCATGGCCGCTGCCGCCATGCAGCGCCATGATCAGGGGATAGGCAACGTCGGCGTCATAATATTCCGGCACATACATGGAAAAGCCGCCCCGGCTTTCCTTGTCGTTGTTGGCATGCATGATGCCGACGTTTTCCCGGGCGCCATCGGCGCTGGCCAGTTTCTCCACCAGCGCCTCGTCCGTCCGCCCGGCATCGTCGAGAAAAAAGCGGTTGATGGGCGGCAACATGGTGGCGGCGGGATAGAGGGCGGCGAAGGCCTTGGTGTTCTGACGGATCGCGCGATAGGCCTGATAGGTGCCGTCGGTCGCCTGGGCCGCCTCCCGCAAGCCATCGAAACCCAGGCAGACCGCGTCCGCCGCCCGTTCCATGTTATCCCTGAAATCAGACAAGTGTTCCGGCCAGGTCACGGCGCGAAAGCCTTCGAGGCCCTGGCGCAAGGGCTGGTCCACCTCGCCGACGCTGGCCGCCAGCTCCGCCAACAGCGGCGGATGCAGCCGCCGGCCCACATAGCTGAGCGCCTCCATGGCATTGAGAAGCGGCGACAGCAGGTTGGTGATGGCGTCGATCAAGGCATCATTACCGGCATCGTTTTGGGGAGCATCGGGCATGGTTGGTCAGCACCTGGGTCATCAATTTTGGACGATCATCCTATCATGCTTGCCAATTCGCTTGACCAATTCATCGCCCTGGACAAACCTGTCGGGAAAATCTGCCCTAAAATTTGCATTGAGGAGGAAAGAACCATGGCGACGAAAGCAACGAACTTTGACTGGCTGGCGCAGGGGGAAGAAGAGACCATTGATCCCGGCCTGCCGATCTGCGATCCGCACCACCATCTTTGGGAATTCGTGCAGGGCCGCGTGGCGTCTCGCTATCTGCTGGACGAAATCCTGGTCGACCTGAATTGCGGCCACAACGTGGTTTCCACCGTGTTCATCGAATGCGGCGCCATGATCGACGTTAAAGATCCCTCACCCCTGCGCATGGTCAACGAGACCGCCTTCGTTAACGGCATCGCCGCCATGAGCGCATCGGGCCTGTACGGCACGGCGCGGGTCGCCGCCGGCATCGTCGGGCATGTGGATCTGTGCATTGGCGATGGCGCGGCCCAGGTCCTGGAGGCGCATATACAGGCGGGCGGGGGTAGGTTCCGCGGCATCCGTCATTCCTGCACCTGGGACCCCTCGCCGGATGTTCCCGATGCCCGTTGCGCACCGCCCCAATATCTGTACCGTGATGATAAATTCCGTCAGGGTTTCGCCCAACTGGCGCCTTTGAATATGAGCTTTGAAGGTTGGTGCTATCACACTCAGATCAGTGACCTGACCGAACTGGCCCAGGCCTTCCCCGACACCAGCATTATTCTGGATCATTTCGGCGGGCCCATTGGCATCGGGCCCTACCAGGGCAAGATGGAAGAGAATTTTGCCCAATGGCGGGCCGACATCACGGAACTGGCCAAATGCCAGAATGTGGTGGCCAAGCTGGGCGGCATCAATATGGAATTGAATGGTTTCGGCTGGCATGAACAGGACCGCCCGCCCAGCTCGCAGGAATTGATGCAGGCGACCCGGCCTTATTACGAACACGCCATCGAACAATTCGGCCCGGACCGTTGCATGTTCGAATCCAATTTTCCCGTGGATATGTGTACCTGCAGCTACAACGTGCTGTGGAACAGCTTCAAACGCCTGACGGCCGATTACACGGCGGATGAAAAGGCCAAGCTGTATCACGATACGGCCACGCGGATTTACCGCCTTGATTAAGCCAAATGGAACGCCGGCTTGATTCCGGCGGACTTGGCCGCGCTGCTACCCGGTGACCTCTCACCCTGGATCGCCCTTGGTCTGCTGGGGTTGAGCGCGGTGACGTCGTTCATTTCCGCGGCCTTCGGTCTGGGCGGCGGCATGGTGCTGCTGGCGGTGATGGCGACAATCCTGCCGGCAGCCGCCCTGGTGCCCGTCCATGGCGTGGTGCAGATCGGCTCCAACATCTCGCGGGCCGCCGTCATGGCCCATTATATCCACCTGCCCGTACTGCTGCCCATGACCCTGGGCGGCCTGATCGGCGCCATGATCGGCGGCCTGATCGCCGTGCGGCTGCCCGATTGGCTGTTGTTCCTGGCGGTTGGAACATTTGTTCTGTGGTCGGCGTGGAGCAAGGGGTCCCTGGGCCTGGGCCGGGCCACGCTGTTCCTGGGCGGCGGGGTCTCGGGCTTTTTAACCATGTTCATCGGCGGCACCGGGCCGTTCGTGGCGGCGGTGATCAAAACCCTGAACCTGGACCGCATGGCGCATGTGGGCACCCAAGCCGGCTGCATGGTTTTCCAACATGGTTTGAAGATTGCGGTGTTCGGCGTCCTCGGCTTCAACTACGCGCCTTATCTGCCCCTGGTTGGCGGCATGATTGTTACGGGCTTTCTGGGCACTTTGGTAGGCCGGAAGGTGCTGCATGGCATGGGCGACAGCCGCTTTCGGTTCGCCCTGACGATCCTGCTGACCATTCTTGGCCTGCGGTTGTTTTGGATGGCGGGCGCCATTCTGATGCCGGGTGGTTGAAAACGCGCGCCACCACGCCCATGATGGCGTTAATCAATATTGGGAGATAAGTCATGAAATTCGGTTTACGGTATTGCAATACGGGCCGCTACATTGATCCGGCAAAGGCGGTGGAGCTGGTACAGGCGGGGGAGGATGCGGGCTTCGAATCCGCTTGGACCGTGGAACACACGGTCGTCCCGGAAGGCTACGTTTCCGCCTATCCGTACTCCGATGATGGGAAAATGGCCGGCGGCCATGACGATGTGCCCCTGCCCGATCCCTTGATCTGGATGGCCTATGTGGCGGCGGCGACCTCCCGCATCAAACTGGCCACGGGCATTTTGATCCTGCCCCAGCACAACCCCGTGATCACCGCCAAGCAGATCGCGACGCTGGATTTCATGTCCGGCGGGCGGGTTCTCCTCGGTATCGGTGTCGGTTGGCTGCGCGAGGAGTTCGAGGCGCTGGGCGTGCCGTTCGATGACCGGGGCGCGCGGACGGACGACTATGTCGCCGCCATGCGGGCCCTGTGGAGTCAGGAAAAACCCTCCTACAACGGCGAATTCGCCAGTTTCAATAACGTCTATTGCCGGCCCCAGCCCATCAACGGTTCCGTGCCGATTATCGTCGGCGGTCATTCCAAGCCGGCGGCGCGCCGGGCCGGGCGCCTGGGCAATGGTTATTTCCCGGCCCGCGGCGCGCCCGCTGATCTGATCGAGCTGGCCCGCAAAAGCGCCGGCGAATGCGGCCGCGACCCCGACGCCATCGAGATTACCGCCTCGCTGCCCGACGACATGGATGAAATCCCGGCCCTGGCCGCCGCCGGCGTCGACCGGATATTGGTCCCGGTCACGCCCATGGCCGGCCTGGCCACCAGGATTTCCAACCCCGACGACGTCAAGAACTGGCGCGACATCATCGATAAATACGCCGACCTTTAGATCTCTGGATGTTTCCGGTGCCAGGCGGTGGCTTGTTCATGGGCTTTTGCCAGAGCCAGAACCCGTTCCTCGTCGAACGCCTGGCCGACGATTTGCAGGCCCAGGGGCAGACCGTTTTCCCCGAAGCCGCAGGGCAGTGAAATCGCCGGCAGGCCAAGGGCATTGAACGGCAATGTGTTGCGGGCCCTGGCGCGGACCAGGCCTGGGTCATCGTCGCTGATGGGACAGGCGGCCAGCGCGGTCGTCGGCAGCACCATGGCGTCAAAGCCATGGAAGACGCCCATGATGGCCGCCTTCACCTGCGCGCGGATTAATTGCGCCTGAACATAGGCCACCGCACCGTGGCTCTGCCCCGCCTCAATCACCCGGGTCAGCGTGGGGCCAAAATCATCCGGCCGGTCCTGGAACCTCTGCGCATGGAAGGCGGCGGCCTCCACCCCGATAATCAGATTGGCGGCATAGCTCAGTTCCTCCAGACCGGGCAGGGTGATCTCTTCCACCACCGCGCCCTGGTCCTGAAACAGCTTGATGGCCCGCTCCGTGGCGGCGACCCATTCGGGGTCCGTGCCGGTGAAAAAATCATTCCGGGGGACCGCCAATCTGGCGCCCTGGGCGGCGGCTTGGCCGGCCACGTATCCCGATACCGGCACATCAGCGCTGTCGGGGTCGCCTGGATCGTGGCCGGCCAGGGCCTGCAAGACCAGGGCGGCGTCATCCACGCACCGGGTCATGGGGCCTAGATGGTCCAGGGAATTGGATAGCACCATGGCGCCCTGTTTCGAGACCCTGCCGAATGTGGGTTTCAAGCCGACGATGCCGCACAGGGCGGCGGGCTGGCGGATCGACATGGCGGTATCGCTGCCGATCGCCGCGAATGCGAGCCCGGCCGCCACCGCCGCCGCCGAGCCGCCCGAGGAGCCGCCGGTGATATAGTCCGTATTCCAGGGATTGGCGGGGCCGCCGAAAGCCGAGGATTGGGAGGACGAATCCGCCGCGCCCTCGGACAAATTGGTCTTGCCGACCAACACCGCGCCGGACTCCGCCAGACGGCGCACCACCGTTGCGTCAAAATTCGGGATATCGTCGGCATAGGCGCGGGAGGCAAAGGTGGTGCGGATGCCCTTGGTCGCCAGCAGATCCTTCACGGCGACGGGCACCCCATGCAAGGGCCCGCGGTCCCGGCCCGCGCGCAATTCCCGCTCCGCCTCTTCCGCCTGGGCCAGGGCAAGTTCCGCCGTCACGGTGATAAGGCTGTTCAATTTTCCGTCCAGGTCGGCAATCCGGTCCAGCATCATCCGGGTCAATTCGACGATGCCCAGATCACCCCGGCGCAGGCGCGCGCCAACGTCGCCAATGGACAGCCAATGAACCTCGGTCATCAAAGGCGCTTTTGGGCGTGCACGAAATGCAGGCCGGCCGGGACCCTTAAGCCGCCAGCGGTCTGATACGGGGCCAGTCCCGTCTCAATCTCGGCCCGGATGGCGGCGATGGTTTCGGGCGGTGGATTGTGGGCGCCGATCAGCCTGGCGGCGGGGCCCCGCTTCAAGGCATTTTCAGCCGCGTCGGCAATGTTGGCGGCGCCGAGCAATTCGCAGGTCTCGGAACTGATCCGAATGTCCTCAAATCCGGCGCCGGACAAAATCCCGGTAACATAATCAGTGTCGGCGAATGCCAGCGGGCCTGGAGCCCTGGGATCGGCGGCTTCCGGTTTGCCAAGGAATTTGCCGGCGGCGGCGCCCGAAATCCTGAACCAAGGGTGTTCCGCCAGGGGACCCCAGCAGACGAAACAAAGCCTGCCGCCAGGCCGCAAGGCCCCCAACAGGTTGGCGAACGCGGCCCTGGGATCTTCAAAAAACATCACGCCAAAGCGTGATTGCAACAAATCGTAAGCGCCTTGCGCAAATGCGTGGCTTTGCGCATCGGCGACTTCCAGGGTCAGTGTCGCCATGCCGTCCATCGCCTCGGCCCTGGAGCGGGCCAGGCCCAGCATGGCGTGGGATAAGTCAATGCCCAGCACCGCGCCGCCGGCTCCCGTTGCCTTGGCGGCTTCCAAGGCCGTGGCCCCGGTACCGCAACCGATGTCCAAAATTCGTTCGCCCGGCTGTATGGCGGCGTGTTGAAACAGACGTTCGCTCACCAGGCTGAGAAAGCGGTCCATCGTTTCCTGGTCCGCCGTCCATTGATCGCCGGCGGCGGTGTTCCAGTATTTCGATTGTGCGCTGTTCGGGCCGGAAAATTGTTGTTCCGTCATGGGTATTAATCACTCCATCCGCCGCTCAGGGAAAAAAACTGCCCGGTCTGAAATTGGTTGCCGCCGTCCAGCAACGAGGCCGCGAAATGGGCGATCTCGTCGGGCCGGCCGAACCGGTGCAGGGGCGTTTGCCGCTCCACGCGCTTGCGGACCTCCGGATCGTCCGATCCGCTCGCCTTGATAAAGCCGGGGTAGTCCAGAAAGGCCGTGCCCAGGGCATTGATGCATACGCCCGTGCTGGCAACCTCCAGGGCGGCGGCCTTGACCATCATGTTGGCGCCCGCCCGCGCCGCCGAATACAACGCCGAGCCGGGCATGGGCCGTCGCCCGGTGGCAGAGGTTACAATGACGATCTGCCCCGCGCCTTGAGGCACCATCACCCCCAGCAAAGCCTGCAGGGCATGGAACACGGCCTCCTGATTGGCCCGTTGCAAAGTGTGCAATTGTTCCAGGCTGGCATCCATGAGGCGCCCGCCGATGATCGTGCCGGTCCGCACGCAGGCGGCATCCAGGTGGCCGAAACGATCCAAGCCGGCCTCGATCAGCCGGGCAATGGCATGGCCGTCGCCCAAATCCATCATGCCGTCCAGGGCAACCACATCGGCGCCCAATGCCTCGACTTCCCCGACCAGACCGGGCAGGGGATCGCCCAGCACCAGGTCATGCTCCCGCCTGGCCAGAATGCGGGCCAGATCGGGGCCAAGGTGAAGGTTTGTATCGGTAATCAGCGCAACGCGCCTGGCCATGGTGAACTCTCTTCAATCGCACGCCTAGAGCATTTCCGAATTGGAAATGCTCCGATTCTTAAGATCAGAGCAATATTTCCAATCACTTAGAATCGCTTCGCAATTCACATTGGATCGGAATTGCTCAAGCGCAGCGTATACCAATCGGTGTCGAGGGTAACGAACAAACGAATTCGCGCTACAACTCGGCGTCGAGGACGCGGTCTTCCTCGGCCCGGGTCGCCGTCGCGCTGCCATCGACGATGCCCACGATCGATTGCACCAAATCGACGGCCAGACGCACCGTAAAGAGGAAAATGCCGAAGAACACCGCGAACTTGGCGGGCCATTCAACCAGTTCCCAAAGCCCCTCCACGTAGGAGCCGTAATCCCAGGCGTGCTTGAAGTCGGCGTAGGTGGCGAAGCTGATAACGGCAAAGGCGAACAGGCCGATAAAGACCCCGAAGGTTTCCATTATCACCTTAGTCCGGTTCGGCATCCATTCCGTGAAAATCGTGACGAAAACATGCTCCCGCTCCGCCTGAACCGAACTCAGGGGCAGGAAGACAATGACCACCATGAGGAATTCGCTTATTACCAAATCGTCTGGAATGGGCGAATTCAGAAGATAGCGCGCCGTCACCGAAACGCAGATATGAACCATCAATATGGCCACCGCGGCGACGGAAATCACCACCAGAAGGCGTTCAAGCCATTGCAATATTTTCAAGATAATCTTAACAGGGGTCCGTCATACAACGGACTGTAATCCCGCCCTCTACTTATCGTTCAATTTGAAATCCAGTCCAGTTCGAAGCATAGCCCAAGGGTGCCCCGGGCACATCCCCATCCGGTCGGACAAATTGCCACGGCGGTCCGGCGCGAGCGCCGTCCGCCATCTTCCATTCCATGGTTTTGCCGCTACGCCACGATCCGGTTATCCGGAGCGCAAGAGCAGTTCCGGCAGCCAAAGGCTGATATCCGGGAAGACGATCAGCAAGGCCAGGGTCAAAACATCCATGGCCAGGAACCACATGATACCCTTGAATATGGTTTCAAGCGGCACCGCATCGCCCACCACGCCTTTCAGAATATAGACGTTCAAGCCGACAGGCGGGGTGATCAAACCGATCTCCAGGAACTTGACCATGATGACGCCGAACCAGACCAGGTCATAGCCCAGATCCTGGATTACCGGTGTCACCACGGGCAGGGTCAACAGCATCATGCCCAAGGGGTCCATGAAGGTACCGAGGATGATGTAAATGACCGACAGCGACAACAAGATCATGACCGGTGGTACGTCCAGTGTGCCGGCCCAGATGGTCAATTCGGCGGCGACGCCGGTGATGGCGATGAAGCCGACAAACAATTTCGCGCCCAGAACCAGGGCGAAAATATTCGCCGACTGCCGCGCCGTTTCAACCAGGGCGTCGCGGGCTGTTTCCAAGGTCAGCCGCCGGGCCAGGAAACCCAGAACAAAAGCGCCGAGCGCGCCCGCGGCGGCGGCCTCTGTCGGGGTGACAATGCCGGAATAGATACCGCCCATGACGATCATGAACAGCGTCAGAATTGACCACGTCCCCTTCAAGGAGACAAATTTCTCCGACCAGCTCGTCGGCTCGCCGCGCGGCGCGAATTCCGGTTTGAGCCGAGCCCGGATCCAGACCATGATCATGTAGATCAAGGCGGACAAAACGCCGGGGATCAGGCCGGCCATGAGTAGCTGGCCGATGGACTCCTCCGTGAAGATGCCATAAAGGATCATCAAAATGGAGGGTGGGATCAGGGAGCCCAGTGTGCCGGAGGCGGCGACCACGCCCGTCGCCAGGCCGGGGTCGTATTTGTGCCGCAGCATTTCCGGCACCGCCAGCTTGCCCATGGCGGCCGCTGTCGCCAGGGAGGAGCCGCTGACGGCGGCGAACATGGCGCAACCGAGCACCGAGGCCAGGGCCAGGCCGCCGTGCAGCTTAGACATCCACACCCGCGCGGTGTCATAGATATCGCGGGTGAAACCGGCGTGAAACGCCACATAGCCCATCAGCAGGAATAACGGCACCGCGACAATGGGGAAAGAGGCGATAAAGGAAAACGGCTCGACGGAGGCGTAGGCGAAGGAGGCGTCGAAACCACGTTCGAAATCAAACTCTTCGCCCGGCTGCCACCCAACCGCGACAATCATGCCGAGGAAGCCGACGATCGCCATGCCAAAGGCGATCGGTACGCGAATCGACACCAGGCCGAGCATCGCGCCCAGGCCCAGCATACCTAATACAAAAGCGTCCATTATTTACCTTAAATTCTATAATTCTGCGTCAAGGATACGGTCTTCTTCAGACCGCGTCGCCGTTGCCGTATCCGTAACGATTCCATGCACGGATTGAATCAAATCGACCAGCAATCTCAAAGTAAACAGGGCGACACCGATAACCAGAACGAGTTTCGGTGGCCATTGCAATAATTCCAGCGGTCCATCCTCGTATGATTGGAATTCCCAGGCAT
>JAPYPT010000410.1 GCA_029937535.1 Alphaproteobacteria bacterium | reverse complement strand
TCAGCAGATGCCACATATATCCCAGACCGCCCACTGAAATCAGCCAACCCAGTGCAACCAAAAAGAATACCGGCTGTGAATGTCTTACTGTTGTCGCTTCCATCTGAACCACTCCCTGAACGATCTCCGGCGCTACGCCCGCGCCTTTGCGGCGATGGCTGCATCCTGTCAATATCAATGCATGATCCGTGCCAACTGACCAAGGAAGCTCAAAAAAGCGGTAAACTGCCATTTTTTATCGATGCATGGGCACCCAGCGTCCCAAAACAGGACAATCAATCGAGAGGGACGTTCCGTTATGAGAGACATTCACCCTGCCGGCCCGGCATCCGGCACCCATCACCCGGGATGATGAATATTCCAGCACGCGGGCTTGCGGTTGGTTATGATCGTCGCTGGTCTTAGGGATATATCTTGTGATGAAAAAATCCGCCGTCGCCGCCCTATTGGCAACGACCATGGCTTTGGCGCCTTGGGGCGGCCCGGTGGCCGTGGCGAATGATTTCCTCCACGGCCAAAGACTGTATTCCCTGGGCGATTATGCCGGCGCGTTTGTCGTCTGGCGGGATTTGGCCCAACAAGGCGATGCCCGGGCGCAATACAGCCTGGCGGTGCTCTATCAAAAGGGCCAGGGCCTGGCAAAGAACGATGCAAGGGCCCTTGAATGGGCGAGACGGGCCGCTGACCAGGACTATAAGCCGGGGCAAATATTACTGCAAAAACTGCAGGCAAAGACCAGGGCGGCGGCGGCGGACGTAGAAGCAAAACCAGCCGAGCCAAAACGCCAATTGACCGATCTGCAACGCACGGAAGCGGCGGTTGGGAATTTGTTGCGCCAGATCAGCAAAAGGTTCGCCGATGACGGCACATTGCATTATGGCGGCCTGCAAAGCCGGAAACTGGATGATGCCATTCAAGTGACGATCCCGGATGTCGTTGTCCGGTCGTCAAAGGGCGATCTATTTGAGCTGGGCGAGATATCGGCCATGGTCAGGCACCTCGACCAACGCTTTGATGCGATTACCCTGGCGTTGCCCGGTGAAATTCGGTTCCGTAGTGCCGCCGGACTCCGTGGCCGCGCCACCATCGCCGAACGCTTGGCCAAACTGCGCTGGGACCGCGAACTGAAGATCAGCACGGAGTTTGAAGTCCGTCTGGGCCAATTGGTCTTCCTGGACGGCGCCGGCGCTGAAAAGGGGCGCATCGGCGAACTTCTGGCGCGGGCGGATGTCACCGAAGCGGACGATCTCTGGAGCGGGCCCGTGCGGATTTCGTTAAGCAAGCTAAATCTGACCGACGGTGATCAGTCCGGTTTGCAGCTTGAAAGTGCTGCAATTGTCTTAAATTTTCAGGACCTGGATCTATCTGCCTATGCCGCATACGGAACAATCCCGCATAAGGACAAGCAAGCCGGGGGTGACGGCATGCCGACGCTGGAGAGCATGCTGACCATGGCCAGCGGTATCGGTCTACAGGTGAAGATCGAAAGATTATCCGTGCGAAACCCGGACCAGGGCGCTTTCCAACTGGCAAACGCGGACTACGGGCTGGAGCTAACCAGCCCCGATGGAAAACTGTTGAATTTTGCCTTGACCCTGCGGCACACGGGCCTGCGCGGCATGGGCGGTGCGGCGCCCGGGGCCATGATGCCCCAGGACTTGGACATTGCCATGGCCCTGGAAAACCTGCCCATTGCAACACTGGCCAATGTGGGCGTCACGGCGGCGGTTGAGATCGCCTTGCTGGGAGGGGTGAATTCCAGCGCTAAACAGTTCAACCGCCTGCGGCGGGAATTAAGTGACGCCACAACAGTGCTGCGACTGAAGCAGGTAAAAGTGGCGGCCCGGGATTATAGCATCGACATGGCGATGACCCTGCTGGCGGATGAGAGTGCCAAGGCCGGCTTTGTCGGCGGTGGTGATTTACGCATTTGGGGCCTGACCAAATTGCTTTCGGCACTGGGTATTCAGGATCTGCCGGCCCTCGCCGAATTGATCAAATTGGGCGACCCCTTCGATGCCGGGCGGGGCCTGTTGTTTGCCCTGGCCATGCAACCCGATGGGCTACTGGCGGTGAATGGCGATCCGGTCATGTCCCTGGCGCCGTTTCAAGACAAGGCCGAATAACCAATTGCCCATCATGACCCGCCCATCTGAAGCTCCTCCCCTCCCATAATCCGGACACACGCAGGACCGCCATGGAACATCTCACCCGTGATATCGCCACCCTGCTGGGGCTGGCCGCCGTGTTTGGCTATATCAACCACCGCTTTTTGCGACTGCCCCGCACCATCGGTCTGGTGATGATCGCCATGGCCGCCTCCCTAGCCGCCCTGGCGATCGATGCCGTGGTGCCGGGCTGGGGCGTGGGTCCCGGCCTGCGGGCGGCGCTGATCGAGATCGATTTTACCGATACCCTGATGCGCGGCATGTTGGGGTTTTTGCTGTTCGCGGGCGCCCTGCATGTGGATCTGGGCCATTTGGCCAAGCGGGGATTGCCCATCGCGGCCATGGCAACGGGCGGGTTGCTGATGTCCACCGTCCTCGTGGGCGGCGGGATCTGGCTGGCCTTTGAGCTGGTCGGCCTGGGCCTGCCGTTGATCTATTGCCTGGTGTTCGGCGCCTTGATATCGCCCACGGACCCGGTCGCGGTGTTGGGAATTCTGAAAACGGCGAAGGTGCCCGCCAGCCTGGAAGCCAAAATCGCCGGGGAAAGCCTGTTCAACGACGGCGTTGGCGTGGTGGTTTTCGTCATCCTGCTGGCCATGGCAACGGCGGAGGGGGGGCCTGGCGGCGCCATGGATCCAGCCGGCATCGCGGTCCTGTTCCTGCGCGAAGCCGTGGGCGGCGCCGTACTCGGGCTAGCGGCCGGCGCCATTGCCTTTTGGGCCCTGCGTTCCATTGATGAATATAACCTCGAGGTCATCATCACCCTGGCCCTGGTTACGGTGACCTATGAAGTGGCGCATATGCTGCACACCTCCGGTCCCATCGCGGTGGTCGTGGCGGGGTTGCTGATCGGCAATCACGGCACGCGCCTGGCCATGAGCGAGACCACGCGGGACCATTTGACCAATTTCTGGACCTTGATCGATGAAATCCTGAATGCCGTGCTGTTTTTGCTGATTGGTCTGGAGGTTGTGTTGATCTCAACCACGCCGGGCCTGATGTGGGTATCGCTGATCGCCATTCCCCTGGTCTTGTGCG
>JAPYPT010000084.1 GCA_029937535.1 Alphaproteobacteria bacterium | reverse complement strand
ATATCATCGGGGCGACGGTCAGTACGCCGCGCTGCGCGACGGGCCGGTGGGCGGCATCGACGAGGCACGGCTGTTGATCGAAGATAGCGATGAAAAGGTGCTTGTCCTGGGTAACGACACCGATGGCTGGCAGCTTCCGCGGTTTGCAGCCGCCGAGGACCCATCAGCGGGCATTCTGGACGTCTGCAATGTAATGGGTTCCGTCGTCACGCAATCGCGCGATCAACTGGGATTGCAATTGCCGTGGCTCAGCTGGTTAGCCGACCTCCCCGGCTCGGCCCATGACGGCGGCACGGGGGAGTGGCGATGTCGGGTCTATGGCCATCGCCTGCTAACGGCAGCCCCAGAGCTCAACTCAGCAAACGATTTAACGCGTGAGCATCGCTGGATGTCGGCCGACGAACTTGAAGAGGTCAATTCGGCCGGATTATTAGAATGCGGTGCGGGAGTGCTCAAATGGCTGCACATGTGGCAGACAGAGGAGGATGAGGACGGACGCCCTATCACAAGAAGCTTTGGCTTGCCCTCCACAGATGTCGAGTACTATTCGTACAACCGAAATGGCAACCCGAAAGGCACCTATCGTATCGGTGAGTTTGACCAGAGCGGCCGGCCTGCGCCGGCCAGAGCATAGGTGTTGTTCTCGTGAATTCTTCACCAAATTGACGCAAGCTTGACGTCGGCACTGAAAGCCGAAGCAAGGTGCTGCGTGGAGGCAAAAGAGTTTTTTGGCTTTATCGGTTTTGCCAATCTGATCGCAAGCCGCGCCCGATACCGCAAAATTCTCAACCGCTCCCATTTGGATCGCGTGAAATTTAACCCGGTGGCTTATCATCGCACCTTGGTATTATTGGCGGCGAGATCGCGGCCCAGGGTTTGCCCCAGCCAGCGGCCGAAACCAAGGGCCGGGGTGACGCTCATGCCGCCAACGAACGCATTTCCGGACAAGGCGCCGCCGCCGATCGCTTCGCCGGCGGCATAGAGGCCGAGGATCGGCTGGCTATCCCCATCCAGCACGCGCAGCCCATCGTCCACCACCAAACCGGCCGCCGTCTTCAAAACCGTGCCGTGCATCATGATCGCGCGGAAAGGCGGCTCGGAAATGGGCAGCGGCAAGTGCCGCCGGTCAAGGGGGTCGGCTTTGCCGCCCGCAACGGCCTCGTTGTAGAGCGCCACGGTTCGGTCCAATCCGCCGCCGTCGATGCCGGCGGCATCAGCAAGACCATCCAATGTGCTGGCCGCGAAGAAGGCGCCGTGATCGGTCCAGGCGGCGGCCAGTTGCCCGTCCGGCCAGCCCGGCAGAAGTGCGGGGGCCTGGCGCCAAATGCGGTCATCGAAAACGGCGAAAAATGTTTGGCCGGGCAGGGCGGACAGGGCTCTTTCCCGGGCATCGACACTGTCGATGTCTTCTTGTACGAAGCGCCCGCCGTCGCGGCCCACATAGATCTCCCACGGCGGCCGGGCTTGCGGGGTCAGTAGCGGCAGCAGGTCCCAATCGATCCAGGGCTCGCCAACCCGGGTGACGATGCCGGCGAAGGTCGGCAAATGATGCTGTCCGTGATCCAGTCTGCCGCCCACGCTCAATCCCAAAGCGATGCCGCCGCCCGACGTTGTCGCCAGGGCGGCGGAGTAGAGCGGCAAACCGTCATGCCAGTCCGCAAAACGAGAGGCGTTGCCGCCATAGCCGCCGGTGGCGATCACGGTCGCCGATGCCCGGACGTCGAATTCTTGGGCGGTGGCGCGGTCTACCAGCCGCGCGCCGCCTACGCCCGCCTCGCCGCACAACAGTTCAACGGCCTCCGCGCCGAGGCGCAGATCGATACGGCCATTCTCCCGCTCCCGGTCGAAGAGCGTCTTTAAAACAGATAAAACCGACCGGCCGCCATCCACGCCCCAATAAGTCCGCGGCAATCCATAAGCCTCGTGAAAATAAAGAATGGCCGGACATTCAGGGGCCATGTCAAAGCCGTGATCCATCAGCCAGTCAATCGTACCGGCGCCACGTTCGGTGGCCTTGGCCACCAATCCGGCCTGGGCCGTGCCCCGGCTGATCCGCATGACATCGTCGAAGTGGGCCGATGGTGTGTCGTCAATTCCGCGCTGGCGCTGCAGTCGCGAACCGGCGCCTGACATTTGGGCGGCGGAAACATGCAACGTGCCGCCGATGCGGTCTGTTTGTTCCGCCAGAACGACGCTGGACCCCGCCGCGCTGGCTTCAATGGCCGCCGGCAAGCCCGCGGTGCCGGCGCCAATGATCAGCAGATCCGTCTTGATGGACATTTTTTTCATTAGATAGCATGGTATCCGTGCTGGTGCGTGCGGGGCAATGACCTTTGGTAGTAGTCACATGCGATGAAAGATGGCTTGTTTCGATGCTGACAGGATCACGAATACCCATGACCGGGTTGGGCGCGATGAAACGTCTGTGCCGGATCATCGCGGTTCTAATGATCGCCGGGTGCGATCTCACCGTGTACCAGTATCTGGATGGACAGCGGGCCTATCAAGCCGGCGATTATGACACGGCGCTGTTCTTGTGGCGTCCCATGGCGGAGATTGGCGATGCCGCCGCCCTCTACAGCCTCGGTACGATGTATGCCGAGGGCAAGGGGGTGGCGCGGGACGACGCGGAGGCCGTGAAATTTTTCCAAAAGGCTGCCCGGCGGGGCCATGCCAAGGCGCAGGTCGTGCTGGGCAATATGTACTACCATGGCGGCTCCGTCGCTCAGGACGGTGTACAGGCGCTTATGTGGTACAATATTGCAAGTGCCGGAGACTATGAAGTGACCCAGAAACGGGACGGGATAGCGGCCAAAATGTCCCCTGACCAGGTTGGTGAAGCCCAAAAATTAACCCGGGAATGGCTGGCCAGCTACGGCAAGTCCGCCAAGCCGCCAATAACCGCCAAACGACAGTGATCAGGTTTGGCGCCTATCCCATCGGTGCGCGCCATCAGATTAAATACCGCGCACCGATGGGATAGCCGCGCAGCTTTTTCTGTTTGTCATAGGTGGCGTGCAATACAGTCCGGTTGTCGATGATGGCGATTTCGCCGATGCCCAGCGGAGCCTCCCAGGCCTGTTCCAGAATAATCTTGCCGAACAATTTGGCCGCCTTGCCCTCTTGGAACAATTCATAACTGGCCCGCGTGCCTCGCTCGGACTTCGGATCAGCGCGCGAGGTCCGCACCATTTCCAGCCAGGCAACGATGTTGGCGATGAACAGGGTTGATGACCGGCGCGGTTCACGTTGCACGGGGTCGTCGGGATCTCGGGTGAAGCAGGAATGCTGGTTGATCGAGGTCGGACCGCGATCCACATGAAACTTCAGATGGGGAAAGATATTGCGGTGAAACTTTTCCCGCGACGTGCCGGCAATGGTGGCATTGTGCAGAAATACCGCACCGAATTGAGCGACCAGGGTTCGGATAGAATCATCAAGGACCAGATCGCCATCATGAACCGCGAGCTCCGCCGGGTCGTCAAAGTCGATGATCAGGCCGAATTGCGGCGTGTCGAAATGAATATCCGCAAGGCTGCAGGCCGCCGCCAACCCGTCAGGCGCGGTGGTGCGATAGTGGTGGGCGATGATGTGATCGTAGTCCGGCACCGCGACACGGGCTTTATATCCGATACCTTGGAACCGCCCGCCCACGGTCTTGGCCCGCCGCGCGTTCAACGCCGCGAATGCGCCGGTGTCAAAAAGGTCTAGCCGCTGGGGAAGACTTATTACATTACTCTGTTTCATAGGCCCAATGTCGCCGGTCAAAATGAATATTTTCTTACGACCACGGAGATATGCCTTTATCACCCTGGATGGCGATGTCTCGTCAGCCGCACCAGTAAAAAATGCCTTCGCCTTCGCCCCGATTGGCCCTACCCTGGCTCGCTGCCGCAATTGGAGGTTCCGTCATGCGCCTTTATTTGGCTTTCATCCTGTGCAGCTTGCCGTTCGCCGCCCTTGCCGGGGATGAAAAGCCGGTGGATGTGGCGATCGTGGTCTCTTACGACCGTTCGGAATCCATTGACCGGGCCGAGGCCGCCGCGCAGATCCAGGGCCTCGTCCATACCTTGCGCCACCCCCGCTTTCACGCCGCCGTGGCGTCGGGATATTTCCGGCGCATTGCGCTTTCCGCCATCACCTGGTCCAGCTTCGCCAAGCAGGAGCTGATCATGCCGTGGATGCGGATCGGCAGCGCCGAAGAGGCCCGCATGGCCGCCGTCTGGCTGGAGAAATTCCGCGACCGGGGCGAACAGACCAACCACGGCCAGCAAACAGACGTTGCCTGGGGCATAAAGATGGCGGCGGAACAGATGTACACCCTGCCGTGGTGGGCCTCCAAGAAGGTCATCAACATGGTCGGGGACGGCATTTCCAATATCGGCCGTATCGCCTCCATCGCGCGGGACGAGACCTTGGCCAGGGGTATTACGATTAATGGCCTGGTGATGGCCCAGGGCAAGGCTGTCCGCGTGCTGTCCGCCTATTACCGGCGCGAAGTGATCGGCGGCCCGACAGCTTTTTTGCAGGTCAGCCGAAATAATGATGATTTCGCCCGGGCCATGTTGCGCAAGATGACGCTGGAAATGGTACGGTTACGGGAACGGGTGCCAACGCCGGTTGGCGACAACGGTTAGCGATTGCGGTTAGCCGCCCCCCTTGTTCTGCGTGTTTGTAGGAGTTTTTGGTAAAAATGAATGCGGCATTTCAGGAACTCATGGATGTTCGCGACCGATCGGCTACGAATGAGCCGGAGGGCGTGGCCGAAATAACCGGCGCCGACCCGGTTTTTTCCACCCGCTTCAAGATTGGCGAGACCGGGGCGGCGGTGCTAGGCGCCGTCGGCGTCGCGGTTGCAGATATCTGGCGGATGAAGACCGGCCGGCGGCAGACCGTGACCATCGATGTGCGGCACGCGGCGGCCGCCCTGAAAAGCTATGCGTTTCTGCAAATGCGCCAAGAGGATGGTTCATACGCGGTGTTCGGCAACACGGGCGCCGCGGCGGCGAATTATCTGATTACGCAGCCATTCCCCACCAAGGACGGGCGTTGGTTCCTGCCGCACTTCGGTATCGCCCATCTGAAAGAACGGGTGCTGAGTGTCCTCGAATGTGAAGGTAGCCCCGGCCCGGTCGCGAAGGCAGTGGCCCAATGGGATGCCCAGGATTTGGAAGACGCCATCGCCGAGGCCAGGGCCTGCGGCGGCATGGTGCGGGACAATGCTGAATGGCTGGCCCATCCCCATGGCCGGGCCCTGGCCGCCCAGCCGGTGGTGGAGATTGAAAAGATCGGCGAGAGCGAACCCGAACCGTTCCCCGAGGATGGCCCGGCCCTGGCCGGGGTCCGGGTTCTGGACCTGACCCGCATTCTGGCTGGCCCGGTCGCGGCCCGCACTTGCGCCGAGCATGGCGCGGATGTCTTGATGGTCGCGGCTAAAAACACACCGCAGATCAAGAATTTCGTCATCGACCTCTCCCATGGCAAACGTAGCTGCTACCTGGACCTCAATAACGGCGTGGAATTGGAACAATTGCGGACATTGGTGCGGGGCGCCGACGTGTTCTCCCAAGGCTACCGCCCCGGCGCGTTGGAGGGCCGTGGCTTCGGCCCGGACGAACTGGCGGCCCTGCGGCCCGGGCTGATCTATACCTCGATCAATTGTTATGGCCAGAACGGCCCCTTCAAGGACCGGGCGGGCTGGGAACAAGTGGCGCAAACGGTGACGGGCATCTGCCACGAAAATGGCGAGGGCGGCGCCCCGGCGTTGCTGCCCGCCCCCGCCTGCGACTACACCACCGGTTATCTAGGCGCCTATGGAACCTTGCTGGCCCTGGCGCGGCGCGCGGTTGAGGGCGGCAGCTATCACGTCAAGGTTTCGCTCTGTCAGTCCGGCATGTTCCTGTACCGCCAGGGCCGGGTGGATTATGACGGTGCGGATTTGGGCCATTCGACAGCGGAGGCCGCCGCCCTGCAAATGGACAGCGATACCGCCTATGGCGCCATCCGCCATCTGGGCCCCGTCATCAAGTTCTCGGAATCCAAACCCGGCTGGTCCCGGCCGGCGCCGGCCCTGGGTTCGGACCGGGCGGAGTGGCTGGATTAATTTTTGGTTTGAAAGGTCAGGCCGCGGACGAAATCGCGGGCCTTTTCCGGTTCGCTAAAAGCGGTGGCGTTGACGAGGATCCAATTGCCGTCCTTGAAAACGGACAAGGCTAGGGAGGTCAATTGCACGCTGTTGTATTTCCAGCGCACCGTCGTTTCATAGGCGCTGGTGCCGTCCGCCAAGGTGACGGGTACATTCGAAAGCAGATTCAGTTCACTGCCGAACTTGGCCAGAAGCGTCATGTATGATCCCGGTCCGATGCCGGAAATTGTCGCGCCCTTTGGGATATCGAATATGCTGGCGCTCATCCTGATGCCGCCGGGCCCTTTCAGGCGCATAACCTGCCAGGCGTCCGTTTTATCCATCCGCCGGCTGCCGAGGGGATAGCGTAACTGAAAGGCCGGTTGCGCGCGGCGGACAAACAGGCCCGCTTGGGCGTGGCCGTTATCGCCCCCGCCCCAGACATAACCGCCTTCCGGCGGCTTCGCGTATGTGGCGACCAATGCGGCGATGCGGGCTTGTTGGGCGCCGTTCTCCGGAAGTGGCTTATCGGCGGCGATGGAATCGAATATTTTGCCTCTCAGCAGCCCGCGCGGCATTCCAATAGTAGGGCCCTTTAGATCGCCGGTGAAAACCGCGACCAGATTATGCTTGGGGACAACCAGAATATATTGCCCGCCATGACCAAGGCCGGAATAGATACCGTCCCGGTCACGCCACCATTGATAGCCGTAGTGGGAGAATAGAGACCGGGCCGCCACGTGGGCTGTGGTGGAACGTTCGACCCATGCTGCGGGGACCACCTGGACACCGTCCCATCGCCCCTTTTGGAGGTAGAGCTGGCCGACCTTGGCCATGTCGTGGGGATGCATCCACAGGCCGGCATAGCCGGCATTGATGCCCTTGGGGCTGGCGTTCCAGGTGATGTCACCCATGCCCAAGGGCCCGAAAAGATATTTGCGGGCGAAATCAAGCGCCTTCATCCCCGTGGATTTCTCCAGAATGGCGGCAAGGATGAAGGAAGCCCCGTTGCAATATTCAAAATTTTGCCCCGGCGCCTCCGACATGGGCCGGTCCAGCACATTCTGGACCCAATCGGGACTATTCAGCATGGCCGACAGGCCGACCCAGCCATAGCGCCAGTTATCCTGGCACTCCATGCCAGAGGTCATGGTCAGCAGATGTTCCAGGGTCATGGCTTTCTTGCGGGCATCGGTGTTTTTGAATTGCCTATCGGGGAAGAAATCCAGCACCGGCACATGGACGCCGGCGATATGCCCCTGCTGAATGGCGATGCCGATCAACGCCGAGGTGACGCTTTTCGAGCAGGAATAAATGGTGTGGGTCAGATCTTTCCGGTACGGCCGGAAATAGGCGTCCAAAACCATGTGCCCGTTGCGGATCAGCGTGATGCTGTCGATGCCGGGGTTGTGTTCGCCGAGCTCGGCCAGCATCTCTGCCAGGGGCTCCGAACGCATGCCCTGGGCTTCCGGTGTGGATGTGGGCCACTGGCTTGTTTCGGCCTGGACGGTGAAGCCATGGACGGCAAGCGAGGCAATGGCCAGTATGAGTTTTGCAAAAAATCTCCGTACTAAACGACAAACAGCCTCATTGACGTCATTGCCGGGCTTGACCCGGCAATCCAGGGCAACAAACTCATGTGTTTGCGGCCCTGGATCGCCAGTATTTGCGGGTCTCCGCTTCGCTACGCCCGAGGATGACAGTGTGTCGTGTGGTGTGGGAAATCTCACGTCAATATCCTCGATTCGTTGTGGCGGTTCCGTTCTTCGTCGCCATCTTGAAGCCGGAGTATTTTGGCTGGTCGATGGCGATTTGGTTAACTACAGTTTGTCGCAGATGATCGGCCAGACCGGGATGATCCAGGGTGATCTCGCCCGTGCGCAGGGCTTTGGTCAGACGCCAGCGCAGATCTTTCAAATTGTCATTGCTGTCCAATAGAGCCCGCAAGCGGCTTTCTTCAAGCTGACGATGCCGGGGGCCAAGGGCCTGGTCCCGCAATACGATATCGAGAGAGTTGGCGGCCACGCGGGAGAGGAAATTGGTGCGCGCCGTGGTTGCCTCCATCACATCGCCGCGCAGGAAATCCCGGACGCTGGTCAGCAGCTCATCGATCCGGGGCATTTCATCGTCGCCCCCTGGCGCCGCTTCAACCAACGTTATGGGCCCCGGTATCAACAGATTGACACAATCGACCTGGCATTCCGACGTGCGGCGCCCGATGGCCGGGCGCTCAACCGTGTTGTCGGGGCCGGTGCGGTAGTGTTCGGCCATGGACAGGCAGCCGATGGCCCACCAGAAGGAGCCGAAAACCTCCCAGAATTTGACCCTGTCCCGGTCCACCGCCTGGCCCGAGATGCTTTCATAACCGGCGAACAGGTCATCATAGCTGCCGAAGCCGCCCACGGGCAGGGTGGAGCCGAAGCGCCAGGAATTGGTGCAGATCCAACCCAGGTCGCGCATGGGGTCGCCGACATGGGCGACCTCCCAATCCAGCACGGCGACGACGCCCTCGGGTGCGATCATCAGGTTGCCGTTGCGGAAATCGTTGTGCACCAGGGTCATCGCCACATCGCCCGGCAGATGTTCCAATAGCCAGCGTGCGGTGTAGTCGATCATGGGTTGCGGCGTATGGAAGCCCTTGTAGCGGTCCCAGGTGTCATGCACGTAGGCCTCGGGCGTCAGGGTTTTCAGGCGCGTATTCAGCCCGGTCGCGTCCAGATCGATGGCGTGGATGCGGGCCAGGATCTGGCCGCATTCAAAGGCCAGCCTGGGGCGGATATCCGCCAGCTCCGGCGAACGTACAATGCGCGCGCCCAGGGCCTCCCCCTCCAGCCAGGACATCACGAAACCTTCGCCCAGGCCGTCGGCCTGTTGCAGAACGTAATGGACCTCTGGCTCCGGCACGCCCACGGCCCGCGCCGACTGCATCAACAGGGCCTCGGCCGCCAGGCCGGGGTAATAGGATGTATGGGTATTTGCCACTCCCCCCGGTGCCCGGCGCATGGCGAGCAAATGCTCGGCTCCGTTTTCATCCACGATGGTCAGGCGATAGGTTTCCTGGGAGGCGCCGCCCGACAGGCGTTCGGCGGACCGCAGGCCCCGGCAGTTGGGTATTTCGCGTTTCAAGACGGTTTCTAGCTGGGCTTCCATGCCACCATTGTTCCCATAGCCGGGGTGTCGGGGCAACAAAACCATGTCCCCAAAGGCAATGCCCGCCTATCTTAGCCGATCATCGGGAATTGCGGGAGCCGGCCATGACATCCGAGACCATAGTCAAATTATCCGCCACTGAACTGGCGGCGCGGATCAAGGCCGGTGAAATCTCGCCGAGCGAGGTGCTTGATATCACCCTGGCGCATATGGAGAGGACCAACCCGGCCCTGAATGCCTTCATCACCGTCAGCGAAGCCCGGGCGCGGGAGGAAGCGGCGGCGGCGGAGGCCATGCTGGCGGGCGCCGGGGATAAAGCATTGCCCCCCTTGCTGGGCGTGCCCTACACGGTGAAGGATCTGGTTGATACGGCTGGCGTGCGCACCACCTATGCCTCGGCCATTCTCGAACACAATGTGCCCAACCGGGATGCCGTCGCCGTGGCCCGCATGAAGGCGGCGGGTGGGGTGCTGGTAGGCAAGGTCTCGACACCGGAATTTGGCCACAAACCGATGAATGAATCGCCGCTCTTTGGCCGTACCGTGAACCCCTGGGACCCAACGCGCACCTCGGGCGGATCCTCGGGCGGCTCGGCGGCGGCCCTGGCCTCTGGCATGGCGCCGCTGTCCATTGGCACGGATGCGGGCGGCTCGATCAGAATTCCCGCCGCCTGCTGCGGTGTCGTCGGGATGAAGGGAACCATGGGCCTGGTGCCCCACGACACGGCGCCCGACGGCTTCGGCAATTTCTCCAACCTCGGTCCCATGGCGCGCACGGTGGCGGATACGGCGCAAATGCTGGCGGTGATGGCGGGGCCCCACCCAAATGACCCTCATTCCCATGGCCTGCCAATCGATGACTATGTCTCCGCCGCCCAGGGAAAGGGCGATCTGGCCGGCGTGAAAATCGGCTGGCTGAGCCATATGGGCAACGAGTTGATCGACCCAGAGGTTCTGGCCGCCTGTATGGAACGCCGCGATGCCCTGGCCGAAAGAGGCGCCGAGATTGTTCCCTTCGACGAGCCGTTCGAGAATACCGAACCCTATTGGCTGGTCATCACACAATCACTTTGGGTGGCGCGGTTCGAGGACAAGCTGGAGGAATTCGGCCCGCGCATGACGCCGACCCTGCTGCGCGGGATCGAGGAGGGCAAGACCTATTCGGCGGTGGAACTGCAGCGCGCCATCACCTTCCGGACGCAACTTTACCGGCGCATCCAGTCCTGGTTCGAACGGGTGGATTTCCTGATGATGCCCACCCTCAGCCGCACCGCCATCAACGCTGATCATGATTTCCATGAGCCCATCACCATCGGCAACCAGGTGGCGGGCGGTATCCGGCAGTGCTGGTATCCCTACACCCACCCCTTCAACATGACCGGCCATCCGGCCATCACGGTACCCTGTGGCATCATGGCCGACGGCCTGCCCGCGGGCGTGCAAATCGTCGGCCCGATGATGGGCGACGGCGGCATCATCCGGCTGGCGGCGATGCTCGAACAGGCTCACCCCTGGTCACACCTTTGGCCGGAAACACCAAAGGCATGACCGGCGGTGACGTCAACAACGATGGGTTCGAAGACATTATCGGCAGGAACGAAGTTTTTCTTGGCAATGGAGATGGAACGTTCTCGCGATTGGCGATACCAAGCGTCGACAACGGTGACCCGACATCCGTTCTCTCGGCAGACTACGATGGCGATGGAAATCTCGACATTGCCGTTACCGAAAAAGACACTGACAGTATTAACATAGCCCTTGGAAATGGCGACGGAACTTTTGGGGCTGAAACAGTATTGTCAGTCGGGGATTTTCCCTTAGATGCCAAATCTGGAGATTTCAACGGCGACGGCAGTGTGGATCTGATTACTCATCATCGAATAGGAATCTGATGGCGGAGCAAACATCGTTGCTGTTCTGATTACGCCATGAAACCCGCAACGCGATCAATCAGTCGGAAGGAAGCAAATATACCGACGACATAGCCGGCGGGGCACTGCAATCGAAGCGGATTTAGGTTGATGGCGGCTCCCGCAGCGTCGAGACGCCTTAGGAACAAACCGGCCAGCAAGAACGCGATAACGAGGGCGAGTACAAAGGCGATTTGACCGGCCTCGACGCCTAGGACAATATCCTGTTGCATAGACTGTAAGAAACTGGCGAAAGACTGAAGACATGGCCATAAACACCGTCGATCAAGCCGTCATCAGCCAGGGGCTGATTGCCAGCGCCCGTGAAATGGGTATCAAACTGGTCCGCTCTGCTTATTCTCCCGTGGTGCGGGAAGCCAATGATTGCGCCGCCGCCCTGCTGGACCGTTTCGGCAACGTGGTGGCCCAGGCGGAATTAAACCCCATGCAGTTGGGCTCCCTCGGCGTCACCTTCGCCCCCTGTGCCAAGCTGTTTCCCACCGATACCCTGGTGGAGGGGGATTTCTACATCAACAACGATCCGTTCGAGGGCGGCCAGCACCTCCAGGACGTGTTCTTGTTTTCGCCCATATTCTTCGAGGGCGTTTTGGTGGGTTTTGGCGCCTCCGTAGCCCATCACCTTGATCTGGGCGGTGGTGCGCCGGGGCTGAACCCCGATGCCACGGACGTGCATCAGGAGGGCCTGATTTTTCCGCCGTCGAAATACAATATGGCGCATGACTGGCACGGTGGCCCGCTGGAACGGCTGATCCGCGCCAATATCCGCGTGCCCGACCAGACCATCGGCGATTTCAACGCGCAATTCGCGGCCAACGGCATTGGCCGGCGGCGGGTCCTGGATTTGTGCGCCCGTTTCGGCCCGGATGTCCTGATCGAGGCCATGGACGAATTGCTGGATTATTCCGAACGCCGCATGCGCGCCGCGATCCGGGAATTACCCGACGGGGTCTACGAGGGCGAGGACTTCATGGACGATGACGGCGTGGGGGAGGAACCGCTGCGGGTCAAGGCGCGGGTGGAGATCAAGGGCGACAGCGTCATTATCGATTATGAAGGCACCTGCGATCAGGTGGCCAGCAACATCAACGCCCCCTTTGCCTCGACCATCGTAGCCGGACTCAGTTGCGTGAAAGCCGTGCTGACCAGCCCCGATATCCCCTTTAACGCGGGCAGCAAACGGCCAATCGAAGTACGCGCCCCCCATGGCAGTATTCTCAACCCCCGCCGGCCCGCCCCAGTGCGGGCGCGCATGGTCTCGGCCTATCGGGCCTTTAACGCGGTGATGAAAGCGCTGGCGCCATCGGCGCCGGAAAAAGTCATCGCATCGGGCTTCGATTCAACCGAGATCATCGTGCTCAGCCAATTAGGCCGGGACGGCTACAAGATCTATCTGGAAATCCTCGGTGGCGGTTATGGCGCATCGGCCCACGGCGACGGCTGCGATGCGGTGGACAGCCCGCTGTCGAACTGTTCCAACGTGCCGGTGGAGGCCATGGACATGGAATACGATTATTTCCGTGTCGAGGATTACAGCTTGTTGCCGGATTCTGGCGGCGCGGGCCGGTATCGCGGTGGTCTGGGTTTTCAGCGCCGCTATCATATTCTGGGTGACAACGTCACCTTCGCCACCTACTCGGACCGTTTCCGTCTGGCACCCGAAGGCCTGTTCGGCGGTGCCGACGGCGCCCGCGCTTCAACCCAGGTGTTGCGTGGCGACAAGGTGATTAATCTGCCCTCCAAAATCAGTTATCCTTTGGAAAAGGGCGACATTCTGGTCATTCGAACGGGGGGCGGTGCGGGCTATGGCGAACCGGGCGATCGCGCCGCCGGCGATGTTGACCGCGACCTGCGTGAAGGCTTCATGAGCGGTGGCGCCTTGCACGCCGCCGCCGCCGAATAGACAGCTGATTTGATCCCTCGCTGTATTATTGGCGGGAACCGGGCGGCTCGGCAGCCCGATGAATATCGAAGTTTATCTAAACTTTCTCGGCCCGCCGGACGACGAACAGAAAGGCCAGGGGTGCGGCGACGACGGAGGCCAGGGTGAGCAGGTGGAAGGCGTTGATGTAGCCGATCATCGCGGCTTGCTCGCGCATTTCCGTCAGCAGGCGCAGGTGCAGGCGCTGCCCCGACGATTGATCCGCCTCGCCCAAAATGGAAATCCAGGCGGTTAGATTACGCGGATCGAACGCGTCCACCAGGCCGGCCAGGTTGACGTTGGCCACCGCCGCGGTGCGGAAGAACACCACCAGTGTCAGGGCAATGAAGATGGAGCTTCCCAACAGGCGCAGCAGGGAGAAGATGGCATTGCCCTGGGTCAACAGGCGCATGGGCAGGGTGGAAAACGTCAGCACCGCCATGGGCGTATAGGCGGTGCCAAAGCCGATGCCGTGTAGAATATTGCTCCAGAACACATCCGACGAGGTCATGTTGAGGTCCAGGGACGACATCCAAAATCCGGCCATCGACTGTATGGCCAGGCCCGTAAACAAACAGAGTCGGGGATTGAACTTGGTAAAGGGCACCACGAACATGAAGCTGATGAGATTGCCCACGCCGCGGGCTGCGAGCAAATATCCGACGACGGAATCGGGATAGCCGCGCAATTCCTGCAGCAAGGGCGGGAACAGGATCATCGGCGTGTACTGCAGCATGCCCATGATCATGGCCAGGGTAATGCCGATGGTGAAATTCCGGTCGGCGAAGGTCGCCGGTTCGAACAGGGCATCGCGCGTGGTCATGGTGTGCACCACGAACAGATAGAAAAACACGACGGCCAGCAGCAGCTCCAACTGGATCTCGAAGGAGTCCAGCCAGTCCAGGCGCTGTCCCCGGTCAAACATCAATTGCGTCGACGCAATGGCGACGGCGATGATGATAAAGCCCGTAAGATCGAACCGCTGAGAGCTGCTTTTTTCTTCGTTCGACAGGGCTGCGAAGGCGAACAGCATGGCGATGATGCCCAGCGGCAGGATCATGAAAAAGGCCCAGCGCCAGTTGATCATTTCGGCCATCAAGCCGCCGAACAACGGCCCCAGAATTGGCCCCATGACGCCGCCGACGCCCCAGGCCATGAGGACGAGGGGATGCTGCGCCCGGGAGAAACTGGCCAATATAATGGCCTGGCCCAGGGGAAATATGGGCGCGCCGAACAGGCCCTGGAAGACCCGGGTCACCAACATGACCTCCAGGGTCTCCGCCATGCCGGCCAGCACGGAAAACGTGGTGAAACCGGCTATGGCGCTCATCATCAGATTGCGCCAGCCGAATTTCGAGGCCAGCCAGCCGGTCAGCGGCGTGGCGATGGCGGTGGCCACCAGGTTGAAGGTGATGATCCACGAAACCTGATCCTGAGTGGCCGAAAGCGCACCCTTCATCTGCGGCAGGATCACCGCGACGGAGGTCATGGTGGCGCCAAATAACAGGGTGGCGAACTGTACCGTGAACAGGATCAGCCATTGCCGCAATGTGAAGTAGCGCATGATCCCGTGACTTTGATGGTTGGGTGGGGGGCCGGTACGCCGGCCATGATATCAGGTTATGGGGCGATCACGAACCATGCCCGCCGCGTGCAAGGCGCGCCAGATCGTCTCCGGCGTTGCCGGCATATCGATGGGTTCCGCGCCGGCGTGGCGCAGGGCATCGGCAATGGCGTTCATCACGGCGGCCGGGGCGCCGGACGTGGCGCTTTCACCCGCGCCCTTGGCGCCGATGGGGTTGTCCACCTCGACCACTTCATTGAATACGATATTGAAATTCGGCAGGTCATCGGCCCTGGGCAGGCAATAGTCCATCAGGCTGCCGGTCAGGGTCTGGCCGCTGCCGGGTTCGTAGACGATGCCTTCGAACAATGCCTGGCTGATGCCCTGGGTTACACCGCCATGTAATTGGCCATTGACGATGATCGGATTGACGATCCGTCCAACGTCGGCGACAACAGTGTAGTTCTCCAACCGCAAGCGGCCGTCAGCAGGATCTATCGTCAACTCGCACACATGCACGCCGTTGGATATGACTTCGGCGCTGACATTGAAATCGGCCTCTTCGGACAGCCGGTTGCCGCCCGCCTCCATGCGGGCCGCGACTTCGAACAGGGTAATGCCGCGATCGGTGCCGGCGATGGTGAAACGGCCGTCGGCGAAATCGATATCGGCGACGGCGGCTTCCAATATATCGGCCGCCTCTTCGCGGGCCCGGACGATCACATTTTCGGCCCCCATCACCGCCGCCGTGCCGCCCATGCGGGTGGAGCGGGAGCCATGGGTGCCCGCGCCGCGTTTGACGCGCTCCGTATCGCCGAAAACCACGTCGATATCGTCAAAATCCACGCCCAGTTTCTCCGACAGGATCTGCGAATAGATGGTGGCATGGCCCATGCCGAAATCCTGGGTGCCCATCAGCGCCGTGACCCGGCCATCGCCGCCCACGGCGATTTCCGCGAACTCGGTCGGCGTGCTGCCGTCGTTCTCGGCGTACATGGCCAAACCGATACCGTGCAAACGGCCGCTCTCTTCCGCCGCCTTGCGCCGGGCCGGGGCATCCCGCCAGCCGGCGATTTCGACGGCGCGGTCGAGGTTGTCGGCAAATGCGCCCGAGGTGATCAGGGCGCCGCCCGGCGTGCGCCATGGCAGATCGTCCGCGCCCAACAGGTTGAGACGGCGGATGGAGACTTGGTCCATGTCCATCTCGGTCGCCGCCTGGGTGATCAGGCGCTCCAGAACATAATTGGCCTCAAGCCGGCCGACACCGCGATAGGGGCCCTGCGGCGTGGTGTTGGAGACAATGCCGCGCAGATACAAATACCCCGCCGGCATCCGGTACCCCCCGCCCAGGACCTGGGAAAGATAGTGCGCCATGACCCATATCCCCCGCCCCGTGTGATAGGCGCCGTGACGCCAGTCCGCCCGCACGCGCAGGCCGAGGAACCGGCCCGCCGCATCCAGCGCCAACTCGCCATGGAAGACGTGATCCCGGGCCTGATAGTCGCTCAAAAAGGCCTCGCCACGGCTGGCGGTCCACTTCACCGGGCGGCCCAGGCGGCGGGCAGCCAGCAATACCAGCAGGAATTCCGGATAAATACTATTGCGGGCGCCAAATCCGCCGCCCATATCGGGCACCAGCACATGCACAGCGTCTTCTTCTATACCCAACATCCCGGCCAGAGAGGCGCGCATGCCGTGCGGGGACTGACAGCCGGCCTGTAAGGTCAGTCGCCCGGTGGCGGCGTCATGGCTGCCGACGGCGGCGCGCGGCTCCATGAAATTGATCACCACCCGGTTATTGATCAGGCGTAGCTGGGTGACATGGTGGGCGGCGGCGAAGGCGGCCTCGGTCGCCTCTTTGTCGCCGATCTCCCAATCGAAGGAGACATTGCCCGGCGCATCGGGCCAGATCTGTTCGGCGGTAGGGTCAAGGGCGTCGTCGATTTCCATCACGGCGCCCAGGGGGCGGTAGTCGACATCTATCAACTCAGCCGCATCCTGGGCCTGGTGCGCGGTGTCGGCCACGACAAATGCCACGGGTTCGCCCAGATAGCGGACCCGGCCCCGGGCCAGGGGAAATTGCGCCGCATCCGACGCATCACCGCCATCAAGGCGGCCGATATCGAAAGGCGGCGTGGCGTAAAACGACGGTATCGGCCCGGTAATCTCAGCCTCGATATCCCCTGCCGTCAGCACCGCGCGTACGCCGGGCGCGGCCAGGGCCGCCGCCGTATGGATCGCGGTAATTTCGGCGTGCGGCAAGGGCGCGCGCAGGACTATTGCCGATAGGGCCCCGGACGTCACGATGTCGTCGCTGAATTGGCCGCCTCCGGTCAAAAAACGCCGGTCTTCCTTGCGAGGTACCGCCGCGCCTATTCCGGTTTTGTTTTTCGCCATGGCCGATTACCACCAATCTGTTCCGTTGACCGTCTGTCAGCACTATTTCTATTACCACTGGCCGCCGGGGAAACGGTAGCAATTCCGACACAATTTCGTGGTATTGCAGTTATTTGCAAAACCCGAGAGGTGCCAAATTGAGCTTAAGCCCGCCGCCCAAGTCCGTCATGACCCTGCCCCGGTCGTTCACTGATCCAGACGCCGCCGTGGCCCACTTGATCAAGATATATGATCGTGGCCGGAGCCTGTTGGAAGAGCATTTCCGAAAGTTTGCCGATGGCGAGCAGGATTTGCAAAAGGCGGATGCCTGCTATCCCTACCTCTGGATTGACGTGCAGGACGTGGAAATCGGCGGTGGCGGCACCTTGTCCTACGGCACGGTGCGGGAACCGGGTTCGTTCGGCGTGACGGTGACCCATCCGGAATTGTTCAAAAGCTATTACCTGGAGCAGATCGGGCTGTTGATGGACAATCATAAGGTCCCGGTCTGGGTTGGCGTTTCCCACCGGCAGATCCCCCTGACCTTCGCCCTGGAAAACCTGACTGCCGATCTGCATCAGGAACAGGTCGCCAGCCTAAGCCAGAAATTCCACCTGCCGGACCTGGCGAAGATTGACGACAACGTGGTGAACGGCACCTTTCGCGCCGAACCGGGGGAGCCGCAGCCCCTGTCCTTGTTCAGCGCCGAGCGGGTGGACTATTCCCTGTCCCGCCTGCGCCATTACACCGGCACCCACCCGGACCATTTCCAGCGTTTCGTGCTGTTCACCAACTATCAACGTTATGTGGATGAATTCATCGAATTCGGCAGGCACGAGATTGAAAACGGCGATACCTTCCGCGCCTTTGTCGAGCCTGGCAACGCGGTCTCTCCCAACAGTCGTTTGAGCGACCTGCCCGCCAGTGGCGAGCGTATGCAAAGGTTGCCACAGATGCCGGCCTATCACGTGGTCGCCGATGGCCATATGGGGGTGACCCTGGTCAACATCGGCGTCGGGCCGTCGAATGCCAAGACCATCACCGATCACGTCGCCGTCCTGCGCCCCCATTGCTGGGTCATGGTCGGCCATTGCGGCGGTCTGCGCCATACCCAGCGCCTGGGCGACTACGTCCTGGCCCACGCCTACGCCCGCCTGGACCACGTGCTGGACGATGACCTGCCGATCGCCATCCCCGTGCCGCCCATCGCCGAGGTGCAGGTGGCCTTGACCGCAGCGGTAGGAGATATCACCGGATTGAAAGGCTCCGAATTGAAGCAGCGGGTCCGCACCGGCACAGTTGTTTCCACGGACGACCGGGATTGGGAGTTGCGTTACGACGAACTATCGACCTTTTTCAACCAATCCCGCGCCATCGCCGTGGATATGGAATCCGCCACCATCGCCACCAACGGTTTTCGCCTGCGCGTACCCTACGGGACGCTCTTGTGTGTGTCCGACAAGCCCTTGCATGGCGAGATTAAATTGCCCGGCATGGCCAATGCCTTTTACGCCGAACGGGTCAGCCAGCATTTGAAGATCTGTCTGCAAGCGGTCAACACCATGCGCGAGGACGTGGTCCATCAAACCCTGCATTCCCGCAAGCTACGAAGTTTCGACGAACCGGCGTTCCGTTAGGTGGCGGACCCGGCCGTTCCAGCACTTTGCGGCAGCCATGCCACTTCAGTCCTGGCGGCGGTTCGAGCATCGGCTTCGGCCTCGAAAACTCTGAACTGATGATGGCCGATGGGAAACCAGCCGCGCGGGTCTTCCATGTCGCGGCGGTATTCTTCAAAACCATAGGTATTGTCGTCGCGCCGGAAGATATCGACGCAACGGTCACCGTTGGGTGTTTCTATAGAGTCCAGTACCAGATGCCGGACGGCCATCGGCTAGACCATCAATTAGACCATCGTCTAGAACGGAATTTCGTCGTCCAGATCGCCGCCGCCGCCGCTGCCACCGCCGCCGCCGACGCCATCGCCGCCGCCGCCGCTGCTGCTGCTGCTG
>JAPYPT010000083.1 GCA_029937535.1 Alphaproteobacteria bacterium | reverse complement strand
CTAGTGCCTCATTCACATAGACATAACGAAAGTCCGCATCGAAGACACAAAAGCCCAAGGGCATATGATCGAACACACGACCAAGGTCGAGCAATCGCCGCCGGGCTGAATCCTCATCCATTAAATTAGCAAACCCCATAAACCTTAACCTGACCGCCCCCACGATCATGGAACGTACTGGCCCCAAAACATTGCAGCATCTAGGGTTTAACAAATCGACGGCGGCAAATACACTAGAAAAACTTGCGTCGTCACACCACCCGGTGGAGTCTTAAAAACTGCGCCGCATGCTCGAATTCAACGCGCAGCCGGGCGGCATGGGCCTCCGCCTCGGCATCGCGGCCCCATTTTTCCGCCTGAAATTCGTTGTCCAGCCGGGCCGCGGCCCAAGCTTTGGCAACGTCGATGGCGCCGTCACTCAGCGCCAGGCCCAGCACCAGGGAACCGGCGATGGTGACCAGATCATTCAGGCTGGCCAGCTCCATGACATCATGGTCATCGACGGCACGGTGCAGGGCGGACAAAGCATCTTTTTCCTGGGCAATGTGGGTAACGCCGTTGGTTGTCAGCAGACGGGCACCGTGCCGCGATGCGGCCCAATCCACCAAAGGAGACCAGAGTTGTTCCTGACGCAGGACCAGATCCGCCGGTCCATCGGCGCGATAACACAGCAAATCCGTCTCGCCAAATCCGGCCAGGTTAGCCACCACGGCATCGCGCTGCCCGGCAATCATGTCGATGGCGGTATTGGCCAGACGGGACAGGGGCATGTTCTCGGGCTTGATTTCGTCCCCCTGTTGCCGCCATTCCTCGGCAATGGCCGCCGCCACGGCCGCGGCGGGGACGGAGAAGGTGGACTTTTTTGGAGTTTTAATCGGCCTGCCGTCCAGTTCAATAGCAAAACCTGCCGCACTCGCCGCGACGGCGACCTGGTCATAAAAACGCTTCATTCCGATTCCAATAGTTTGCCTGGCAGTTTCAGCAGGCTGCCCGCGCCCTTGACGATACGGTCACCCAGTTGGCCCAAGGCGCTACCTTCGGGGGCCTTGTCAGCGGCCCTGGCTTGTCCGTCTTTTACCACATTCAGGCAAGGATGCGCCTCACCCGTACCGGCGTCCAACAATGGCAATAAAAGACCCACGCCCGGCAGCAACAGATTGCCAACCACCGCCTTCGCCACACTGCCCGCCAGCGCCACGCTGTCTGGTGTAAATTCAGGATTGGCCAGGGTACCGCCAACATTGATGGGCGTGGCCAGGGATAACAGGCTGGCGTCTTTTGGCCGCGGCGTCAGATAAAAGCGCAATGCCTCCGTCGACAGATCGATCCGCCCCTCGCCCACAACAGTGATATTTTCCGTATCGAGCAACAAAACCTGGCTGACCGCGATGCCGTCCTTGATGTCATAGCTATTGGCGAAACAATGCAGACGCGCGCCCTCTTTCGATGACGGGCGGTCCAACAGTGCGGCAATCAGATCCCTGGCCAGGGGCTCTAGAAACTGATTGTCTATAAATCCATGACTGACCACGACGGAAGCGCTGCCCCGCAGACCAGCCGCCAGGGTCCGTAAATCCCTCCCGGAACCGCGCAGATCAAGCGCCAGATCCAGATCGCCGTCAACGTCGGTAATGTCCAAGACGGGACCCAGCGCCGCCATGGCGGCCCGGCGCAAATCCATCTTCAAACTGGCGCCATCCGGTCCCCACCGCCCCTCCACCACAAGCTGCCCGCCCGCCACTTCAGCCGTACTGGGCCGCACGGAAACGGCGCCATCTTTCAGACCAACGGTCAGATTAACACCGCTCATGATCAGGCGATCCCAACGCAGCCGTGACGCCCGAAACTTCAACTCCCCGTTCCAAGCAGCCAATGCGCCTGGTTTGAATGATTGATTTGGAATCACCCGCGGAGATGGACGGACCTTGGCCGTCTTCGGGGAACCCGGTTCAGCCGTCAAAAAACTCAAATCAAGGTGTTTGGAATGGAGTTCCGCGTTGAACAAAAGCGGCCGGGCACGGACATCAATATTCACATCTCCCGTAAGATCGCTGTCACCATAGGTCAATGCCAAATTATCCAGATGCAGGGCCGCGGAGGAGCCAACGATGCGTCCACTGGCGGTTAGGCCGCCGGCAATCCGTCTTTCCAGGGCAAGCAAACTCCAAAGTGCCGAGCGGCCTGGAATTTCCGCGCTGAAGCCAAGATCAATGCCCTCCCCGTGCGATAGGTTCGCCACGGACCCGTCCAGATCGACTTTTAAGCCATCGGAATGTCGGAACCGCCCGGCGATCCGATCCAGGCGCGGCGCCCGGACCTGGCCCTTCAGTCGCGCCGTCAGATCAAACCGGCCGAGGACGGGAAGCGCAGTATTGACATAGATCGAGAGCACGGCGCTGTCGGGTCCTTGCAAGCGGAGGCGCAGATCAAGGCCGCCCGCCTTTAAAGGCTCGGCGATGGTGCCTCGCGCCGTCAGCAGCACCCGGTCCGGGGTTCCGGCGCGGAGGTCCAGGTCGATGACAGCCGGCCGGGCCGCCGACCCCACGATGCGTCCCTGTACCCGGAGGGGTGAAAAGGACGGTATCTCAGCGCCTGCGAGGGGTGTCAGACTGGCGCTGTCGTCCGCCTGCAGGCGGAAGTCCAGAAACAGGCCGGTCATGGCAACGGCATCGTCAAGGCGGCCACCGAGGAACACCTCAACACCACGGGCGGGTTGCAATTCCATCTTAATATTACGCAGCCCGAGTTTGCCGACATGGCCCGCCACATCAAAGGCCACTTCGGCCGACCCTTGCAAAACCGTCTCCAACCCAATGGAATGCAGCACATCGCGGGCCTGCTCGGTGCGGCCCGTGACATGCATATTCACGCCCTGGCCCTGGAAGATGTCCCGCACGGCGCCTTGAAAATCAATGACCGAACCGTCGGCAAGGGAAATACGGCCATCGATCGCCTCCAGACTGGGCGCCAGGAGCGATCCGCTCAGGCGTCCGGTCATTTCCATTTGGCCCAGAGGCGGCAATTCTAAATTCAGCAGCGGCGACAACGCGCTCACCTGCGTGGCCAGGACATGGATATCCAGGGCCGACCCGCTCAAGGCAAGAGCATCTTCAATCCGTCCGCGAAGATCGATCCGGACCCCCGGCGCCGGGGCCAGTTGGGCGGTCAGGTCATGCAGCGCGACCGGGCCATCCCGGTCACTGATATCGAAGGCAACATCCGCGCCGCCTTCAAGGTTGGATTTTATCCCCACGGCCCGCAGCAGGGGCCGCACCTGATCGGTGCCGCCGGTGATATGGATGTCGATGCCCTTTGCCGCCCAGGGCTGAAAGACCCGCCCCTTCGCGGCGGCCGTCGCGCCCGCAACCGTGAAGGTGCCATCGATGCGAATTTCATGGCCCGCGAACAAGGCATCGATGGCATCGATCCGTGCCGCCATTACGATGGGCAGATCTTGCAAACCGCCGACGAGGTTGACCGATGCGGCGCCGGAGGCGGCGCGTTGAACCGACAATTTGTCCGCCGCCAAGACGGTGTCCGTGGCGCCATCGCGATAAACGAATGTGGTACGGATCAGGCGCAGACTTTCAAAGCGCGGCGGCTGCCATTGGCTGTCCCCGCCATTCTGGGGAAGGGCCCAATTGAGCCGCCCGTCAGGCCCCCGCCGGATCAGAATTTCCGCATCCTCGATCTGCAATTGATCGATTTCGATCCTTCGCCCCAGCAACGGGCGCAGCGCCAATCCGAAGGATAGGCGTCCGATCCGGGCCATATGCTCGCCCTTCGCGCCAGCGCCACCGCCACCGCCACCGCCGTCACCTAGGGATAGATCGGTGGCGGAAAATTCAATGCGCAGGCCCAGGCGCAGTTTCAGATCGCCGTCGATGCGCAAGGGCCTGCCCAGGCTGTCGCTCAGGTGGGCCGCCAGCAGGCCGCGGTATTCATTGAAATCAACAAAATAGAGGACCGCGGCAAGGCTGATGACAAGGCCCGCGACAAGGCCCATGCCAAGCCGGATTATTTTCAGGACACGGGCCATTGTTCACCCACGAGCGTCACAAGTTCGCGAAAATCGGTCAACACCACGCCGGCGCCCGCCTCGTTCAGATCATCGCTGGAATGATACCCCCAGGCCACGCCGACGGGATGAACCTTGGCGTTCACGGCCATCGCCATATCGAAGCTGGTATCGCCCAGCATCATGGTATCGCACGGGTCCACGCCGGCCTCCGCCATGGCCTGATACAGCATGGATGGATCCGGCTTGCCCGGGTTGGTATCAGCGGTTTGCCGGGTCACGAAGATATCCCGCAAACCGTGTCCGCCAAGCACGGCGTCGAGGCCCCGGCGGGATTTTCCCGTCGCCACGCCCAGCAGATAGCCCAGCTCACTAAGTTCCCGCAGCACCCATGCGGCGTGGGGGAAAAGCGGTTCCGGTGAGAATTCTCCTTCACGCCCGGCAAAAAACTGCCGCCGATAGGCAGCCACCAACCCCTCGATATCGCCTTCGCCCGCAGCCGGCAACAGATGCCGCAACGTTTCTTCCAACGACAGGCCAATCAACCCACGAATGGCGCGCGGGTCGGGCGGCGGCAAACCAAAATCGTCGAAAGCCAGCCCCATCTTGGCAATAATGTTGTGCTGGCTGTCCACCAGGGTGCCGTCACAATCGAAGATGATCAGGCGCACGGGCGTCGGGACCTCCCTTAATCCTCGGCCGGGCCGGCAACCACGGCGGATGAGGAGATCGAGCGCGGATCGCGCAAGGTCCAACGGTCCTGCTCCACCGTGGCGATGAATTCGGCCACCGCCTGGTTGAAGGCTCCCGGTTCCTCCAGATTAGCGGCATGGCCGGTGCGCGGCAGGATCACCAGACCGGACGAACGGATGGTCCGTTTAAGGTACAGATTGGCTTCCAGGCAAGGCTCTTCCTCATCTCCAATCACCAACAGGGTTGGGACCTCCAGGGCCCGCAAGCTGTCTTCCAGGTCGTACAGAGACGGCCGCTTGGCCTGCACGCCGGCCATGGTCCGACCCGTTCCTTCCGCCGAATGGCTCAAGAAACGTTCCTGGAATTCAGCAAAACCTCGTGGATCCTTGTTCTGGAACTGCACCCGCGTCGGGCCCAGGGAATAGGGCCTGCCCACAACCTCCATCCCCTTGTCCATGAACGATTGGGCAAGCTCCGCAACTTCGGAGTTGAAGCCGTCACGGCTGTCTTTCTTGGCGCCGTAGCCGCAACCCAATACCACAAGGCTGCGGGCCATCTGGGCATAACGCAAACCGAAGTGCAACGTCGCGAACGCGCCCATGGAACAACCGACGATGTGGGCCTTGTCGATATCCAGCCCGCGCATCACGGCGGCGATGTCATCGGTCGCCAAGTCCTGGGAATAGAGATCCGGATCGCTGGGCACGTCCGAGGGCGGATAGCCGCGGGCGTTATAGCTGATGCAGCGGTAGCGGCGGGAGAAGAAACTCATTTGCAGCTCCCAGGAACGCAGATCATCGGCAAACTCGTGCACGAAAATGATCGCATCGCCCTCTCCGGCTTCCTCGTAATACAGTTTGGCCCCTTCGGCCTGGATATGTGGCATGGCGTTATTCCTCTCTAATATTGCCCAAGTTCATCTTCTAGCTGCAGTTCGGCCATCCGTTCGGCGGCGGCCTCCGGGTTGAACCCCAGGGTTTGCATGGTGTTGCGAAACTGCGGCGGCAGTGGCGCCTCGACCGATAGCGTGCCGCCGTCGGGATGCGGCAGAGTGATGGCGCGGGCATGCAAGTGCAAGCCCCGGCCCAGATCCATGCCCGGCAGCGACCCATCGATCCCGCCATACTTACCGTCGCCCAGGATCGGTGTGCCAATGGCGGCGCAGTGGGCCCGCAACTGATGGGTTCGCCCCGTACGCGGCCACAAAGCCAACCAGGCCGCCTGATCGCCAATTTTCTCGACGACGGCGAAGTCCGTAAGCGCCACCTTGCCCAGCTTGCGGTCAACCCGGACCCGTTCCCCGTCCCTGCCGGGGACCTTGGCCAACGGCAGATTGATCTGGCCCCGGCCCAGCGCCGGCACGCCAACGGTGATCGCCCAATAGAGTTTCTCGGTATCGCGGTCACGAAAGGCCGCCGTCAAGGCTGCCGCGGCACGGGCATGGCGGGCCAGGACCAGCACGCCGGAGGTATCACGGTCAAGACGATGCACCAGGCGGGGCCGCTCGGCCGCGTCGAATTTCAAGGCGTCCAGCATGCCGTCTATATGACGAGAGGTGCCGCTGCCGCCCTGCACGGCCAAGCCAGGAGGCTTATCAATCACCAGGACCGATGCGTCCTGATGCAGAATGCGGCCGCGCAGTTCCTTGGCGTCTTGATCGGCCACCCTTGGCCGGAATATTTTGGGTTTAGGCGCATCCAGGGGCGGGACGCGGACCATCTGACCCGGCATCAGGCGATGGCCGGCCTTGACCTTGGCGCCATCGACCCGGACCTGGCCCTTGCGCAGCATCTTTTCCAACCGGCCATGGCTGAGGGCGGGATAGCGGCGGCGGAACCAACGGTCCAGGCGCACCTCGCCATCGTCTGGATCCACCTCAACCAATTGCACCACGCTCATGTCAACACCTCACGAAACAACGCCAAGCCCGCGAACAAGCCCAAGATCGACAACAATACGTTGCCCCCGATATAGGCGAACGCCGGACCCAGATTGCCCCGCTCCAGCAGCAAGACCGCATCCAGGGAAAAGGCCGAGAAAGTCGTGAAACCGCCCAACATTCCGACCACCAAAAATCCCCGCATTTCCTGCGTGGTGGACCAGCGCAGGGCAATGTATTCAACCAACATGCCCAAAATGAACGAGCCCAGGACATTTACCGTCAAGGTACCCCAGGGAAAGCCACTGCCGGCCCAGCGCATGACCTGGCCGGAGACCAGATGACGGCCCATGGCGCCCAGGGCGCCGCCCATCGCGACGGCAAATAGCATATTCATGACCCCGGCTCCTCCTCCCGCTGCCCGCGCAGTTTATCCCAATATGCCATGCGTTTGGCCACCTCCCGCTCAAAACCACGTTCCGCGGGTTGGTAGTAGTTTTGCCGGGCCATTTGTTCGGGAAAATAATTCTGACCGGAGAAACCTGCCTCGGTGCCATGGTCATAGACATAGCCGTCGCCATAGCCCAAATCCTTCATCAGCGACGTCGGCGCATTCAGGATGTGTTTCGGCGGCATCAGCGAGCCCGTATCCCGGGCTGCGCGGTTGGCCCGGCTCATGGCTTCGTATGCCGCATTGGACTTGGGCGCCGTGGCCAGATAAATCACCGCCTGGGCAATGGCCAACTCACCTTCCGGGCTGCCCAGAAAATCATAGGCCTCCTTGGCGGCATTGGCCTGGACCAGGGCCTGAGGGTCCGCCAGGCCGATATCCTCGACCGCGAAACGCACCAGGCGGCGGGCGATGTACAGCGGCTGCTCGCCCGCCGTCATCATCCGGGCCAGCCAATAAAGCGCGGCGTCCACGTCGGACCCGCGCAGGGACTTATGCAGGGCGCTGATCAGGTTGTAGTGGCCTTCCTGGGCCTTGTCATAGACCGGCGCCCGGCGCTGCAATGTTTGGCTCAAGGCGGCTATATCCAGAGGCTCTATATCGTCCAGGGCCAACAGTTCCTCGGCCAGGTTCAAGGCAAAGCGGCCGTCACCATCGGCCATGGCCCTTAGGCTCACGCGGGCCTCCGCCCGCAGGGGCAGTTCCCGGTCGGCGGCGGCCTCCGCCCGGCAAAGCAATTCCTCCAGGGCATCGTCGTCCAGGCGGTTCAGGACCAACACCTGGCAGCGGGACAGCAGCGCGGCATTCAGCTCGAACGATGGATTTTCCGTGGTGGCGCCAATCAGGACGATGGTGCCGTCTTCCACAAAGGGCAGGAAACCATCCTGTTGGGCGCGGTTGAAGCGATGGATTTCGTCCACGAACAGCAATGTGCCCTGGCCGCTGATACGCCGCTCACCGGCCGCGGCAAAGGCCTTTCGGAGATCCGCCACGCCGGAGAACACCGCTGATAGCTGCTCGAAATGCAATCCCACATGGACCGCCAGCAGGCGCGCGATGGTGGTCTTGCCACTGCCGGGCGGGCCCCACAAAACCAACGAGGCAAGTCGCCCCGCCGCCAGCATGCGGCGGATCGCGCCATCCTCGGCCAGCAGATGGTCCTGGCCGATGACTTGCTCCAGATCAACTGGCCGCAGGCGTTCGGCCAGGGGGCGCAAGGGCCCCTGGTCCAGGCCGGCGGCATCGAACAGATTGCTCATAAACCAAACCTGATGGTGCGTGTCTTGGCGCCCCGCTGCGTGGTGATCCGCCACTCTTCGGCGGGCTTATGCAAAACCGATACGAGGTCTCCCACCAGATTAATGCGGGCTTTGTTTACCTGCAGAATTTTGTCGCCCGGGCGCAAATAACGCCGGGCCGGCGTGCGCCGACCGACCTGTATGATGATGACGCCCCGGCTCAGGGTATCCAGTCCCAGCTCCTCCGCCAGGGCAGGGGAAAGATTGGCGACGGTGGCGGCGCTGAGGGGCTGTCGGCCCAGCAATTTGGTCAGGTTTCGGGGCGGTGTTTCGGGTGCCGCCTCCAACTTCAAGGTAACCTTCCGGATGCTGCCGTCACGCAGAATGGCAAAGGGCGCGTCCTCGCCGATCATACGGGTTCCGAGGCGGAAATTCAGGGCCTTGGGCGAGGCGACATCATGGCCGTCGATAGCCAGCACCACATCGCCCACGGCCATGCCGGCGCGATCGGCCGGTCCGTCGGGAAAGAGGGAACGGACCATCACGCCCAGGGGCCGCTTCATGCCGATGGAGGCGGCGATATCGGCCGTGACAGCCTGGGTCGATGCGCCCAGCCAGGGCCGTTTGACATGCCCCAGGCCGGCCTTGGCGGAGGTCAGGACCGCGCGCACCATGGCCGAGGGCACGGCGAAACCAATACCGTGCGAGCCGCCGGTTTTGGAGTAGATGGCGGAGTTGATGCCCACCAGCCTGCCGTCCATGGTAATCAGCGCGCCGCCGGAATTGCCGGGATTAATGGCCGCGTCGGTTTGAATAAAGAACTGAAAATCAGAGACCCCAATACCCGTCCGCGCCAGGGCCGAGACGATGCCGGAGGTGACGGTCTGCCCCACGTTAAAGGGATTGCCGATGGCCAGAACCAGATCACCGACTTCCAAACTGTCGGAATCCCGCAGCATGAGAAAGGGCAGTTTTTCGCCGTCGGTATCAATTTTAAGGACCGCCAAATCCGTGCGCTCGTCATCCAGGATCAAGGTTGCACTGAACTCCCGGCGGTCCGAAAGGGCGACCGTGATTTCATCCGCGCCCTGGATCACGTGATGGTTGGTGACGATCATGCCATCGCCGGTCAACAGCACGCCGGAGCCAAGCGAATTCTGCTGCCGCTGCCGCCTCCGGCCGGTGCCGCCAAAACGATCGCCAAAAAACCGGCGGAAGAACGGATCATCAAACAACGGCGAACGGGCAACTTGTTCGACCACCCGGCGGGTGTAGATATTGACCACCGCGGGCGCGGCCCGCTTGACCAACGGCGCGAAGGAAAGCTGTATCTGCGCCTTGCTTTCAGGCACGGCTTTCGCGGCGGCGGGCAGTGGCATGGCGATGGCCGCCACCGCCCACAGCATGGCCAGCATCCACGAAGTTTGTAGGTGCCTACTCACGATAGATTAGTCCATTCTCCAATAAACGGCGCTTGCACGATAAAAAAACAGCCCCATAAATAGCCTCAAAAATAGCCTCAAAAACAACAGGGGCAGCCCAAAGGCCGCCCCGGTGTATTCCACTATGCCGCCTGGCAAGCCATTAGATCAGGCGGCAACGTCCTCGTCTTCATCCTCGCCGGCCACGGGACCGGAATCCAGGCCCTTGGCGTCGACATCGCGATCGACGAATTCGATGTAAGCCATGGGCGCGCAATCACCGTAGCGGAAATTGGCCCGGATGACCCGGATATAACCGCCCTGGCGGTCCTTGTAACGTTCGCCCAGCACGTCGAACAGTTTGGTCACAATGGCGCGGTCCGGGAGCCGGGCATAGGCCAGCCGGCGGGCATGCAGATCGCCCCGTTTACCCAAGGTGATCAGTTTTTCCACGATGGGGCGCAATTCCTTGGCCTTGGGCAAGGTGGTCTTGATCTGTTCGTGTTTGATCAGGGCCGATGCCATATTGGCGAACATCGCCTTACGATGGGAACTGTCCCTGTTTAGTTTGCGTCCACTTTTGCGGTGCCGCATGTCGTTACTCCTTTGCCCAACCCGGCGAAGATATTCAGCAGGCTAGAAATCCGTTTCCATCTGTTTCGCCAGATCATCAATGTTTTCGGGCGGCCATTCGGCGACTTCCATGCCGAGATGCAGGCCCATTTGGGTCAGCACTTCCTTGATCTCGTTCAAGGATTTGCGGCCAAAATTCGGTGTCCGCAACATCTCGGATTCGGACTTTTGCACCAGATCACCGATATAGATGATGTTGTCGTTTTTCAGGCAGTTCGCCGAACGTACCGACAGTTCCAGTTCGTCAACCTTGCGCAACAGATTGCGGTTGATGCGCGGCTGTTCCGGTTCGAAAGGCACCGGCTCTTCGCGCGGCTCCTCGAAGTTAATGAACAGCTGTAATTGGTCCTGCAGGATCCGGGCGGCAAAAGCGATGGCGTCTTCCGGCGTCACCGTGCCATCGGTTTCCAATTCCATGGTCAGCTTGTCGTAGTCAAGGATTTGCCCTTCACGGGAGTTTTCCACCCGATAGGCGACCTGACGCACGGGGCTGAATACGGAATCCACCGGGATCAGGCCAATGGGGGAATCTTCGCTGCGGTTATGTTCCGCCGCGCGATAACCCTTGCCGCTATCGACCGTGAACTCCATCGACAGCTTGGCGCCCTGATCCAGGTGACAGATCACCAAATCGGGTGTCACCACCTCAATATCGGGGCCCATTTCCAGGCTCGCCGCCGTGATTGGCCCGGGACCTTCCGCCTTCAGGGTCATGCGCCGCGGCCCTTCACTGTGCAGACGCACGGCCAGCGCCTTGATGTTCAAGACGATATCCGTGACATCCTCGCGCACGCCGGGGATCGACGAGAATTCATGCAGAACCCCATCAATCTGCAGGGACGTCACCGCCGCGCCGTGCAAGGACGACAACAGAATGCGCCTCAAGGAGTTGCCCAGGGTCAGACCAAAGCCGCGCTCCAGCGGCTCCGCCACCAAGACCGCCTTACGTTCCGGATCTACATCCGAAGCAATGCTCAACTTGTTTGGTTTAATTAGTTCTTGCCAGTTTTTCTGGATCACGTCGTATCCTCGCGCTCGCCAACCGCTGCACCCGGGAGGTTCCCGGAAATTCTAAATCCTCTTTCCACCGGCGCGAAATCGGCGCCGGCGGCCAGGATCAGACTCGCCGCCGTTTGGGTGGCCGACAACCATTGTGTGGTATCGGCGTCACGTCCTTGATGAATGTAATGGTGAAACCTACGGATTGCAGGGCCCGGAGTGCCGACTCCCGCCCCGAACCCGGACCCTTGACAAATACTTCAAGGGATTTCATGCCATGCTCCTGCGCCTTGTTGCCGGCATCTTCCGCCGCCATCTGCGCTGCATAAGGCGTCGATTTGCGGGAGCCCTTGAACCCCTGCGCGCCGGCGGACGACCAGGCAATGACATTGCCCTGCACATCCGAAATGCTGATCATGGTATTGTTGAATGTCGCATTGACATGCGCCACGCCCGAGATGATGTTTTTCTTCTCGCGACGGCGGACGCGTGTACGTTCTTTTGCCATTGGCTAACCTACGCCTTCTTTCTGCCGGCGATGGGCCGGGCCGGACCTTTGCGCGTGCGCGCGTTGGTATGAGTACGCTGACCGCGCAAGGGCAGGCCCTTGCGGTGACGGATACCGCGATAACAGCCGAGATCCATCAAGCGTTTGATGTTCATGGCAACTTCGCGGCGCAAATCGCCCTCGACCATATGGTCCTGGTCGATCACTTCACGAATCTGCATAACCTCCTGGTCGGACAGTTCCGCAACCCGGCGTTCCCGCGGGATGCCAATTTTTTCGCAAATATCCTTGGCCTTGGTCCTGCCAATACCATGAATATATGTCAATGAAATTTCGACCCGTTTATTGGTCGGAATATTAATGCCAGCTATCCGCGCCACCCAGTTTCTCCTCGTCCACGTCTCGTCTAAAGGTGCTCAAATCGCGTGATCCGGCCGGTTCGCGAACCAGTTCGGACCCCGCCCACGGGAGCAACCGCAATAGCGGCGTTCACAATGCATGTGGAACCCCGCGATCTAATGCTTTTTTGCCGCCAAGTCAATGCCTTAACCCATCTTCAACACGGATTGAATCTGCCGCGTCACTTCATCGATATCAGCCATGCCATCAACGGACTTCAAACTGCCTTTTTCCCGGTAAAATGGTAGCAAAGGCGCCGTCTGTTCGTGATATGCCCGCAACCGCGTCGTCACCGCCGCCACATTGTCATCGGAACGGCGGGTGAAATCCGTACGGCCGCAATTATCGCAAATACCGGCGACCTTTGGCGGCAAATTTTCGTCGTGATAACCCACGCCACAGTTGGCGCAGGTATAGCGGCCGGTAATGCGCCCTATCAACAGACCGTCATCCACCTTCATTTCGATAACAGCATCCAGGGACAGGGATTTTTCCGCCAGCATTCCCTCCAACGCCTCGGCTTGGGCCAAGGTGCGGGGAAATCCGTCCAGAATAAAGCCCCTCCCGCAGTCGTCTTCATTCACCCGTTCGGAAATCATGGCAACCAGAATATCATCCGAAACCAGATCTCCGGCCTCCATCACTGCCTTGGCCTGCTGGCCGATGACGGTGCCCGCCGCCACGGCGGCGCGTAGCATATCACCCGTTGAAAGCTGTACTATGCCATAGGCATCGACCAGGCGCTGCGCCTGGGTGCCCTTGCCGGCGCCAGGCGGGCCCAACAGGATCAATCTCATGGCCCGACCTTCATCGGTTCCGGCCCCGCAACTTGGATTTCTTGATCAGCCCTTCGTATTGATGGGCCAGCAGGTGGGATTGGATCTGCGACACCGTATCCATGGTCACGCTGACGACGATCAGCAATGAGGTGCCGCCGAAATAGAACGGCACCGCATATTGCGACATCAGTATTTCGGGCAGCAGGCAGACCAGGGCCAGATAACCCGCGCCGACCACGGTCAACCGGGTCAGTACATAGTCGAGATATTCAGCCGTGCGCTTGCCGGGCCTGATGCCAGGAATGAACCCACCATATTTCTTCAAGTTATCCGCCGTATCGGCCGGGTTGAAGACGATCGCGGTATAGAAAAAACAGAAAAACACAATGCCGCCAATATAGAGCGCCAGATACAGCGGCTGCCCCCGTCCCAGCAGGGAGGTCACCGTGGTCAACCACTCGGGCCCGCCCTGGGCCGAAAACGAGGCCACGGTCACGGGCAGCAACAACAGGGAGGAGGCAAAGATGGGCGGGATGACGCCGGCCGTGTTCAACTTCAACGGCATATGGGTGCTTTCGCCGCCAAACATGCGCTGGCCGACCTGCCGCTTGGGATATTGCACCACGATGCGGCGCTGGGCCCGTTCAATAAAGACGATGAAGGTGATGGTGGCGATGACCAGAATGATCAAAAACAGGATGAACAAGGTGTTCAGGGCGCCGGTGCGGCCCAATTCCAAGGTCGAAGCGATGGCGGAGGGCAGCTGCGCCACGATCCCGGCGAAGATGATCAGAGAGATCCCATTGCCCACGCCCCGCGCCGTAATCTGCTCACCAAGCCACATCAAAAAGATCGTGCCGCCCACCAGGGTAATCACCGTGCTGGCCTTGAAGAACATGCCGCCCGCCAGAACCACGCCCTGCCCGGCCGACGCCGTCATGCCCTCCAAGCCGGCGGCGATGCCGTAGGCCTGCAGGGCGGTCAAAATCACCGTGCCATAGCGGGTATATTGATTGATCTTCTTGCGGCCTTGCTCGCCCTCCTTCTTCAATTGCTCCAGATGAGGCGAAACCGTGGACAGCAACTGCATGATGATGGAGGCCGAAATATACGGCATGATGTTGAGGGCGAAAATCGTCATCCGCCCCAGGGCGCCGCCGGAGAACACATCGAACATGCCGAGAATGCCGCCGCGCTGCTGTTCAAAAATATCGGCCAGCGCGGCCGGATCAATTCCCGGAATGGGGATATAGGTCCCGATACGATAGACGATCAAGGCGCCCAGGGTGAACCAAAGACGCTTCTTCAACTCCGTAGCCTTGGAAAAGGCCCTGAAATTTATGTTGGCCGCCAGTTGTTCAGCCGCTGATGCCATATTGTTCGTCCCTACGGCAACCTCGCATCAATCCGCGACGCCGCCTGTCTAAATCCCGCCGTTACGCCGCTGTCTAGTCTTTAGCCTTAACATCGGCGGCAACTTCCCGCGCCACGGTAACGCTGATCGTGCCGCCGGCGGCTTCCACCGCCTTGACCGCCGCGGCGGAGGCGCCCGCCACGGTGATCTCCACCTTGGTTTTCAATTCGCCTTTCGCCAGCAGGCGGACGCCATCGCGGGCCCGGCGGACGACGCCGGAGGCGACCAACTCAGCAACGCCAATGGGCGTCCCCGCATCCAGTTTCCCCGCATCGATCGCGCTCTGCAGCCGGCCCAGATTGACCACCTGATAATTCTTCGCGAAAATATTGTTGAAGCCCCGTTTCGGCAGGCGCCGGTACAATGGCATCTGGCCACCCTCGAAGCCCTTGATGGCAACGCCCGAGCGTGATTTCTGGCCCTTGTTGCCCCGGCCGGCGGTTTTGCCCTTGCCCGAGCCCGGGCCCCGGCCCAGACGTTTGGATTTGTGCCGCGCGCCCGCATTGTCGCGCAATTCATTCAATTTCATGACTTACGCCTCTCCTTCGACGCGAACCAGATGATGCACCCGGTTAATCATACCGCGCACGGAAGGGGTATCCTCCAACTCACGGGATCTGTGCATCTTGTTGAGGCCAAGGCCGACCAAGGTCGCCCGTTGCCATTTTGGCCGCCCGATCGGACTTCCGATCTGGGTTACGGTCAGTGTTTTCTTTGCTTTCGCCATGGTTCGCTTTCCACTCTGGCTCTATCAGATACGGCCTTATTCGTTTCGGCCTCGTCAGGTTTGGCGGCGTCGGGAAATTACCCCTTGGCCACATATAGGCATGATCGGTGCTATTGACAGCACCTCCCTATGCGTCCGCCGTCTCCGCTTCGGGCGCCGCATCGGCCGCTTCATGGTCCGACGACCGGCCACGGCCGCGGCGGCCTATAATTTCAGCAACCTTCTTACCCCGCTTCGCCGCGACGGTGCGCGGTGATACCTGGTTTTTCAGCGCCTCGAACGTGGCGCGAACCATGTTGTAGGGGTTTGAGGAACCCTGCGACTTGGTCACCACATCCTGGACGCCAACGCATTCGAACACGGCGCGCATGGGACCGCCGGCGATGATGCCGGTGCCGGGAGGTGCCGCCCGCAACAAAACCTTGCCGGCGCCGTGGCGGCCGTGAATATCGTGGTGCAGGGTCCGGCCTTCCCGCAAGGGTACGCGGATCATGCTTTTCTTTGCGGTTTCCGTGGCCTTGCGAATGGCCTCGGGCACCTCACGGGCCTTGCCATGACCAAAACCAACCCGGCCCTTTTGATCGCCAACGACAACCAGAGCGGCAAAACCGAACCGGCGGCCGCCCTTGACCACCTTGGCAACCCGGTTGATGTGGACCAGCTTATCGACAAACTCGCTGTCGCCGCGGTCCCCGAAATCATTACGTGCCATGCGACCCTCGCCTTTCCTAAAAAAACAGGTCTAAAAACTTAGGCCGGCTTCACGCGCGGCATCCGCCAGCGCCTTCACCCTGCCATGAAACCGATAACCGCCGCGATCAAATATCACGGCATCAATGCCGGCGCCCTTGGCCCGCTCCGCGATCAGAGCGCCAACCTTTGCCGCCGCATCCTTGTCCGCGCCGGTCTTCAACGACCCGCGCAGATCTTTTTCCAAACTGGATGCCGAGGCCAATGTCCGTCCCGCCACATCGTCGATCACTTGCACGTAGATGTGCTGGGAGGAGCGGAATACGGACAGCCGCGGCCGGCCGCTGTTGCGCTTCGCCAGAGCCGTACGGTTGCGCCGCTGGCGGCGTTTGAATAGTTCCTTGGAATTGCCCATTTTCGCCTACTTCTTCTTGCCTTCCTTGCGGAAGATATATTCGCCTACATAACGCACGCCCTTGCCCTTGTAGGGTTCGGGTGGCCGGTAAGAACGGATGACGGCGGCGACCTGGCCCACCTTCTGCTTGTCGATGCCCGTGACCTTTATGGCCGTGGGCCGCTCGCATTCAATCTCGATACCATCGGGGATGGGGAAATCGATGTCGTGGCTGTGGCCCAACTGCAGCTTCAAAATCTTGCCCTGAAGGGCGGCGCGGTAACCAACGCCCTGGATTTCCAGCTCCTTTGTGAAGCCTTCCGAAACACCGGTCACGAGGTTCTGCGCCAGGCTGCGTTGCATGCCCCACATGGAGCGCGCCACCTTGCTCTGATCCTTTGGCGTCACGACGATTTGGTTGTCTGCGTGACTGATATCAACCTGTTCGACCACGGTCATGGACAATTCGCCCAGCTTGCCCTTGGCGGTCAAGGCCCGGGCCACCAATTCGATGGTGACGCCGTCGGGCACGACCACTGGTTTGTTTCCGATACGGGACATTGGCTCCCCCTAAAATACCTGACAAAGGACTTCGCCGCCCACATTGGCTTCCCGGGCCTCGGCATCCGACAGCACGCCTTGCGGCGTCGTCAGTATGGAAATGCCCAGACCGTTGGCCACGCGCGGCAGCTGCTTGACCGAGGAATAAACCCGCCGGCCCGGCGTGGAGACCCGTTTGATCTGCTGGATCACCGGCTCGCCTTCGTAATATTTCAACTCGATCGACAATTCAGCCTTGCCGCGATCGTAGTCCGTCCGCGAATAGCCACGAATATAGCCCTCGCGCTGCAATACTTCCAAAACCCGCTCCCGCAGCCGCGAGGCTGGCGAATGAACGGAACCCTTGCCCGCGCGCTGGCCATTGCGAATGCGCGTCAGCATGTCGCCGATTGGATCGGTCATCGACATCGTTACGCCCTCCTCTACCAGCTAGACTTCGTCAGGCCCGGAATCTGTCCGAGCGAACCCAGTTCGCGCAAGGCGATCCGGGACAGTTGGAATTTCCGGTAATAACCGCGCGCACGGCCCGTCAATTCACAGCGGTTGCGCACCCGGTTCGGCGCGGAATTCCGCGGCAGTTGGGCCAGCTTTAACCGGGCCGCGAACCGCTCTTCCTGGCCTAGGCTTTTGTCCGAGGCAATAGCCTTCAGACGGTTGCGCTTGGCTGCGTACTTCAAGACCATCTTGGCGCGGGCCTTGTTCTTTTCAATGGCGCTTTTCTTGGCCATGCATGGAACCCCTTGGTTTCCCTTGTGATGCGAAAGTTCCAACTAGGAAACTTCCACCGAAAATCCTTAACGTCTCAGCCTCTATCCCGACCGGGTTTCAGCTTTGAAAAGGCATGTTGAACCCGGCAAGCAGCGCCCGGCCCTGATCATCGTTGGCCGCCGTGGTACAGATCACCACGTCCATGCCGCGCACCTCATCGATCTCGTCGTAATTGATCTCGGGAAAGATGAGTTGCTCTGTCAGGCCCATGGCATAGTTGCCCCGGCCATCGAAACTTTTTGGCGATACGCCACGAAAATCCCGGACCCGCGGCAAGGCCACGGTAATAAGACGGTCCAGGAATTCGTACATCCGGTCACGTCGCAAGGTTACCTTGCAACCGATCTGCATCCCCTCGCGCAGCTTAAACACCGCGACGGAACGCTTGGCGATGGTGATCACCGGTTTTTGGCCGGCAATCTTGACCATGTCGCCATAAGCGGCATCGACCTTTTTACGATCATCGGTGCCCGCGCCAACACCCATGTTGAGGATGATTTTGTCCAGACGCGGGACCTGCAAGTCGTGGGTGAACTCAAAGTCCGTCTTCAGCTTGCCGTGCAGTTCGCTTCGATAAAGCTGTTTCAATCGCGGTATATCAGACATCGATAACTTCCCCCGATTGCTTGGCGAAACGGACCTTGCGGCCATCTTCGAGGAATTTGTAACCGACCCGTGTCGCCACCCCGTCCTTGGGATCGGCCAGGGCCACGTTGGAAATATGGATCGGCGCTTCCTTTTGGATGATCCCGCCCGGCTGGGACTGGCTCGGCCGCGTGTGCCGCTTGACCATATTGACGCCATCCACCAGGACCCGGTCGTCCGCCCGCAGGACCCGCAGGATGGAGCCCTTCTTGCCCTTGTCCCGGCCGCTGACGACGACCACATCGTCGCCCTTTTTCAATTTGAATTTCTTCGCCATCAGATGACCTCTGGCGCCAATGAAATAATTTTCATGTGGCTCTTCGCTCGCAGTTCGCGCGTCACGGGGCCAAAGATGCGGGTCCCGATGGGCTCGTTCTGGGGATTGATCAAGACGGCGGCGTTGCGGTCAAACCGGATCGCCGAGCCGTCCGCGCGATGAATGTCCTTGGCCGTGCGCACCACGACGGCCCGGTGAATATCGCCCTTTTTCACCCGCCCGCGGGGGATGGCTTCCTTGATGGAAACGACAATGATATCGCCAACGGAGGCGTATTTGCGTTTCGAGCCGCCAAGCACCTTGATGCACTGGACCCGCCGGGCGCCGGAATTATCGGCGACTTCGAGCATGGTTTCTGATTGGATCATAGCTGTTTACCTAAATTCATCCGCGCCAATGCCGTCCTAGCCCGCCGCTTCTTGGGCAAGGACGATCCATCGCTTGTTCTTTGAAATCGGCGCGCATTCCTGAATGCGGACCTGATCGCCAATCTTGAATTTGTTCTCCGGGTCGTGGGCGTGGAAACGCTTGGACCGCCGGATCACCTTTTTGTACAGCGCGTGGGTAAAGCGGCGCTCGACACGAACCACGATGGTCTTGTCATTTGTGTCGCTGACCACGACGCCCTGCATGATGCGTTTTGGCATCC
>JAPYPT010000409.1 GCA_029937535.1 Alphaproteobacteria bacterium | reverse complement strand
ACGCCGAAGGTATCGTCGTCGGGAGGCACGGCCGGCACCGTTGATCGGGAAGCTTTGTTTTGGGAATCCGTCAAGGACAGACAGGATGCCGGGTCCTACCAGGCCTATCTGAACAAGTATCCAAATGGCCTGTTCTCGGAACTGGCCCGACTTCGGTTGCAAGGCTTGAATACCAAACAAACGGCGGCGCGCCAGGCGCGGGAGCAAGCCCAAAACAGGGAATCCGCAGCTTGGAAAATGGTTGCCGCAAGCGGCGGCGGCGCCGCCCTCAGAATTTTTCTGCAACAATATCCGGACGGTGCCAATGCCTCCCTAGCCCGCATCCGGCTGGCGGATTTGGAGGCATCCGGCCGCAGGGAAACGCCGAAGGTCGCCGGTTTGGACCAAGGTCCGGCAGCCGAGATGGAAAAACGCGGACGGTTCGACGGCGAATGGATCGCGTATATAGACGAATGCGGGTGGAACACCTTCGGCTACGCCATGAGATTTGATTTGCAACTAAAAGTGACGGCAGGAAAATATGATTTAGAGATAACTCAAAGTCACAGCGTTGGTGACTTTCAATACGAGATATCGGGTTCCATCAATTCCGGCGGCCGATTGAAAAAGGTTACCTACTTCACGGACACAGACAGCGACACCACGCTCACGGCGCAGTTACCGCACGGCAAAGAGAAGGGTTGGTTTGGGGTCAACGAATGCCGGGTTGCGCTGAAGGCCCTGTCCAATGTCACCAAAACAACGCCGACCCGAACTCTCCGGGCAGAACCTAATGCACCTGCCGGCAGGGAAACGTCAAAGTTAGGCCGTGCGGACCCACGGCCAGCGTCAGAAACGGCCAATCCCGGGCGCTTCGATGGCAAGTGGACCGCGTTCATTGATGAATGCGGCAAGACGATACACGGCTCCTCCATTAGCTACGATATTCAGGTGTATGTGACGGAAGGAAGGTTTGATCTAGAGTTGGTTTTAGGTTTTTCGTCTGGATACGGTCGATTCAAAACTTCAGGTCTCATCAATTCGAGCGGCCGGTTCAAAAAAATTGTCTTCATTCCAGGCTTGGACGATGACACCACGCTCACGGCCCAGTTTCCGCCAGGAGACGGGAAAGCATGGTTTACGGTGGACCGTTGCCGTGTCGCGCTGAAGGATAATTCCTAAAGTCGCTTCCACTAAGGACTTACAATGTCTCGGAAAAACTAAGATGTTCCCAGACCGCCTCCGCGATGGCGGCGGGCGGGCGCAGGTTGCCGGCGTCATCCATGGGATCGACCCGCAGCCAGCTCCCGCCGCCCGCCTGGGCCAGGCCGCCGTACACCTCGGCGACAATATCCAGGAAATCGCGGTTGGCCTCGTGCAGGTCGCGGGTGGCATCCGTATAGCTGCGGGCGCCCTTCTCGCCGACCAGGCGGTCGGCGGTTTCGGTGGAGGTGGCCAGCAACAGGGTGAGGTCCGGGCGGGGCAGATCGAACAGGCCGAATTCCAATTGTTCGATCCAGGCGATCAAATCGGGGCGCTCCGCCTCCGGTAGTTTGGCGGCGTTATAGGCGATGTTGGAGGCGACATAGCGGTCCAGGATGACAAGATCGTGGGCCGCAATCAGCGCCAGCAGTTTGTCCCGGCTCTCGAAACGGTCGCCGCCATACAATAGCGCCGTGTAACGCACGGGCACCTCGGTGATGGCGCCCATCTCGCCGCGCAAATAGCGCCCGATCAGTTCGGCGAACTGGGTTTCTTCATAGCGTGGAAAAGACAACGCCGCCGCCCGCACACCGGCCGCCTCGACCACGGCCAAGAGTTCCCGGCACAGGGTTCCCTTGCCGGCGCCGTCAATACCTTCGATGGCCAATAGCATCTTGCTTGTCTGTCCCTTCACCATGACCGAAGATGGCCGTCATTCAATTGCTGGAGACTAACATGGATCGCCCCGCCAATCCCGCCGAACACGCCATGATCGCCGCCGCCGCGGACTTCGCCACGAATTATGTCGCACCCAAGGCGGCGGCCTGGGAACGGCAACGGGGCTTGCCCACGGACGGTATCCGTCCGGCGGCCGCTGCCGGTCTGTGCGGCATGCTGCTACGGGAGGACCTGGGCGGCGGCGGTTTGTCAAAAGTGGAGATGGCCCGGGTCATGGAGGAACTATCCAGGGCCGACATGGCTTATGCCTTCGTCCTGATCGTCCACAACAATTTTCTGAACGCCATTGCGGAAGCGGGCAGCCCGGCCCAGCGGGAGCGCTACCTGCCCGCCATGCTATCGGGCGATTGCCTGGGGGCATTTCTGCTGACCGAGGGGCAGGGCGGCTCGGACGCCGCCAACATGACCACGACGGCGCGGCGGGATGGGGACGGCTGGGTCATCAATGGCGCCAAGGCGTGGGTGAGCAACGGCGCCACGGCTGGTTTATTGAGCGTCTATGCCCAAACCGATGCCGCCCTGGGCTGGCGCGGTATCGCCACATTTCTGGTGGAAGCCGATCTGCCCGGCGTTGTCCGCGAGGCGCCTTATGATATGATGGGCGCCCATGTCATGGGCGTGGGCGGTTTCCGCTTCGAGGACGTACGGGTCGGGGTCGAGGCGGTGCTGTTGCCCCCCGGCGAGGGCTTCAAGGGCGCCATGGCGGGCATCGATCTGGCCCGCGCCAATGTGGCCGCCATGTGTTGCGGCATCATGGCCAACAGCCTGGACGTGGCCCTGGCCTATTGCGCCGACCGCCGGGCCTTTGGCCAGCGGGTGGCTGACTTCCAGGGCCTGCAATGGCAACTGGCCGATGTGGCGACGGACCTGCACGCATCCCGCCTGATGGCCTACCGGGCGTTGGCGGCGATCGATGCCGGCGAACCAGCCGCCGTACCCGCGGCCCATGCCAAGAAGTTCGCCACCCGCACGGCGCTAAAGGGCGTGGCGGAATGCATGCAGGCCATGGGCGCCAACGGCTACAAGCACGAATATCCCCTGGCCCGCCATTTGGCCTGCGCCAAGATGGCCAACTACATTGACGGCACCACGGAAATTCAGAACGTGGTCATCGCCCGGGATTTACTCAGACCCTACGACTAGTAGGCTGCTGAAAAACGATTTTGAGCGCCGGCATTTGCCATAATTTCGTCATTCCCGCGAAGGCGGGAATCCAGGGAATGGCCAAAATCCGCTGATTATTTGGCGAGATATGGATTCCCGCCTTCGCGGGAATTGTCTGTTCGTAAATTGGTATAATTGT
>JAPYPT010000082.1:2330-19218 GCA_029937535.1 Alphaproteobacteria bacterium | reverse complement strand
ACATTGCGCAGGGCGTGCTGGCCAACCTTGGCGAAGACCGCATCGCGTAGCTCGCCAAACGCCTGGCCGGCCACCCGCGCGGCGCCAAATGCCACGATCATCAGGATTGGAATGGCCACCATCGCCCCGACCCCGCCATCCGGGCCGGTGACATTGAGGGCATCGATGACCTCTTTGTAGATGAAGGGAATGAAAACGATGGCCAGCTTGGCCGCCGCCAGCAGAACCATCGCGACAATGACACGAAAGCGCAGATCCCAGCGGCCCTGGGGCCACAAATAGGGCATCAGCGTGGCCAGAGTATGCCAATGACTGCCGCCGGTACTTTCCGCCGTGGGATCGAACGTGGTGCGCATGATAATTTGCTATTCCCATCATCGCGCGAGGCCGCCGCGCGTTATCTGGCTGTTATGTAAGCACTTTAAAGGTAAAGAAATAGGGGCGTTGGCTATGGAAATCAGCATCCATTAACGAAATTCATCTGAAAAAGAGGAAATGCGCGCCTCCTTTACCCGAAGTTAACCCTGTCGCAGTGTAATCGTCACGAACTTGGGGAGCGGATATATGTCGGTCGACTTTCAAGACGAATTTTCGGAAGACTGGGACATGGCGGGGGCCATGTCTGAAAGCTGTATGGATGACAATGCCGAGATGATAGCGCCGAAGTATTCCAGCTTGAATGAGGCCTTGGAAGAAGCCGGTTCGGTCATGGGCGATCTGCGAGGTAACCTGCCCATTGCTTTTCGTTTCATCTGGCACAAAATGACCGTGTTTTGCGAGATTGCCGCCGGTGATGGGGACATCATGCTGATCATGGATACCGACCTGGGTCCCCTGCCCTTCACGATCGAAAACAAGGCGCGGCGGGATTATTTGCAGCAATTGATTGATCCGCTGATCGAACTACCCATTGGCGAATTCACGATCACGGAGCGCCGGCGTTTTCGCCACCGCGTGATACAGCCATTGGCGGAGCCCATCACGGGCAGCAGCATCGTCACCGCCGTCGCGCAGTCGCTGCTGACCGGCCGGCCTTATCATCAATTGGCCAAAGCCGTCTGAACCAACCACATTTAGAGAAATTTTCAATTAACCGGATGAGCCCAAGACGTATTCGGCGCGACCGGAATGATTGGTTCAATGGCTCTTTTTGTATGAGTCCGAGCATGTTTAAAAAGACCATGCGCTAACCGCTGTTCACTTCCGGAACAACCGGGTCGGAAGACAAATATCCAATCCGCTCTTCCCTTGCATCCACGGGCTTGCTATTTGTCCGCCGTTCTCGGAAACTGGCGGCGTGGAATCCTTCCGGATATGGCTTGCATAATGAAAATCCCGGCGTTAAATGGCGATGGCGGCGTTGGTTGCCGCCGCAAGACAATTTTGCCATTTCCGGCAGCGACATCGCAAAAACCATAACTTAAGAGAACCGCCGTGACATCGTCTTCCCCTATCGCGGTCATCGGCCTTGGCTATGTGGGTCTACCACTTGCCGTGGCCTTGGCCCGGAATTTCCCCACCATCGGCTATGACCTGGATCAATCCCGAATCGCCGAACTGCGCCGTGGCCACGACCGGACCGGCGAGATTGATGGGGCGGTATTGTCCGGCTGCGATTTAACCCTGACCGACGATGGCGCGGCCATCGCGGATGCCGAGATCTATATCGTCACCGTCCCCACACCTGTCGATGACCGGAATCAGCCCGATTTACGCCTGGTGGAAGCCGCCTGCGCGTCAATCGGCAAATTGCTGGCGGTCGGCGACATCGTGGTTTTTGAAAGCACCGTCTATCCCGGCGTCACCGAAGATATTTGCGGCCCGGCCCTGGCGAAGGCATCCAATCTGGTTTGCGGCAAGGACTTCTTCCTCGGCTATTCACCGGAACGGATCAATCCCGGTGACCGGGAGCATACCGTTGACAAGATCACCAAAGTGGTCGCCGGGCAAACGCCGGAGGTCTTGGACCGTCTGGCTGCTCTGTACGGCCGGGTCACCTCGGGCGGCATTCACCGGGCCACGAACATCAAGACCGCGGAAGCCGCCAAGGTGATTGAGAACGCCCAGCGCGACATCAACATCGCCTTCGTCAATGAGGTCGCGGCAATCTGTCAGAAATTGAAAATTTCCGCCCATGACGTGCTGGACGCGGCGGGCACGAAATGGAATTTCCTACCCTTTACGCCGGGCCTGGTGGGTGGCCATTGCATTGGTGTCGATCCTTTTTATCTGGCCTTTCAGGCCCAGCAACTGGGTCATGACCCGCAGATCATTCTTTCCGGCCGCCGTCTGAATGATGCCATGGGCGATTTCATCGCCGGCTGCATCGACGAGAATATGTCCGGTCCGGGACGGGTCTTGTTGCTGGGCCTGACTTTCAAGGAAAACGTCCCCGACCTGCGTAACACCAAGGTGATCGACGTTGTCACCGGCCTGACCGAGAGGGGTCACACGGTCGCTGTCCATGACCCGATCGCGGATGCCGGGGAGGCCGATCGCCTATATGGCATTCCACTGCTCACGTCCCTGGAGGGATTGGATGGTTTTGACGCCGTGGTCGGGGCCGTGCGCCATGATCATTATTTGTCCCTTGGCACCGCTGATCTGGCCGGTCTGGTACGCGAAGGTGGTCTGATCGCCGATATCAAGGGCCTGTGGCGCGATAAGGACCGCCCCCCGAACCGCGGCTATTGGCAGCTTTAGCGGAGCGGGCGGCCTGGCAATTCAACGTTAGTTGAAAAGGCTCTAATTGATCGGCAAATCCCGGCGCACGTAGCGGCCATCCTGAACGCCGGCGAAATAGTCATCCATTTCCGGATGCCGCACCGGCGCGCCGTCTTCATCGTTCAGTAGATTCTGCTCCGAAACGTAGGCGACGTAGGTCGTTTGCGCATTTTCCGCCAGCAGATGATAAAAGGGCTGCTCGCGATGGGGACGGACATCCTCCGGGATCGACATCAGCCATTCCTCGGAATTGGCAAAGATCGGATCCACATCGAAGACAACGCCCCGGAAGGGGTGAATGCGGTGTTTAACAACATCGCCGATCTGAAATTTTGCGACCATAATTGTTGTCACGGGACCACGGGCTCCTCGAATCTCTCCAGTGCACCTTTTCTAACACAATTTTATCCGTCGATCACCTGCCAACTGCCATCCGATTGCCGGCAGGCGATGCCGTGGGCCTGCTGTACCTGATCGTTGATCACGACGCTGGTTTGATATTCGCGGCAGTATTGGCCGCCCGCCGTCTGCCCTTCGCGGGTGGCGCGGATTTCCCCATGGTTGCCGCTGTCCGGGTTCGACCAGCGAATGGGATCGCCCACGGGCGCGACATGCGCCTGTTCTTGGGCATTCGAGAGCGCAATGCGGTCGGCCCGGTCCAGGGAGCGGCCGATTTCCCCACCCGCGAAAGCGCCGAGTAATGTGCCCGCGGCGACCGCCAGGATCCGCCCGCGGCCCTTGCCGATTTGGGATCCGGCCAAGGCGCCACCCACGGCGCCGAGCAAGGTGCCGGCCTGCGTTTTTGGTGCCTCGGTGGTGATGCAGGCGCTCAATAATATGGCGGCGGCGGCGATTGCGGCGGTCGTGCGCTTGGCGGTCTTCATGGTGATCTCCTTCGATTGGCTTGAACCTCATTCATTGCCAAAGAATGTCATTGCCCGCCTGAACGGGTTCTGAGGGCTCCGTTCATCTGAGGTTCATCTTCCCAACCGTTGCGAAGCACCGTAGGATTGCGCCATAGCAAAGGGACGGACACGGTGGAAATCGACCCCGAAGAGGCAAAACAGGCGGTCCTGGAATATTGCCTGCGCAAGGGCGCGCTGGCGGCCGGCGTCGCGGATCTTGGCGCCCTGGAACGCATCGCACCGCCCGGGCATCGGCCCAGCGATCTCATGCCCAAGGTTAAATCGGTCATTTCACTAGGCGTCGGCGGCCAGACCCAGGGCGCCTGGTCCGTGCCCGCCAAGGCCATGGGATATTTTGGCTCCACCGAAACGCGGGCCTACACCATCGCCTACGGCGCGGCCTTTTTTATCGAGAGCAAATATCAAAAGCCGTCGATCTACTGCCCGCCCGACATGGATAACGAAAAGGGCCCACGGGTACCGTTGCAAAGCCTGAAACTGCATGCCGAAGTGGCCGGCATCGGTGCGAGGTCATTGGCCGGCGATATCCTGCTGCATCCGGAATTTGGCTATATGTATTTCGCCTCCATCTTCACGGAACTGGAACTGCCGCCCGATCAACCCATGGCCGAGAACCCCTGCCCCGCGCCGTCGTGTGTTTCCATGTACCGCCAGATCGGCCGAACGCCCTGCCAGAAATTCTGCCCCGTGCAATGCCTCTCGGGCCACATTGACGAAGCTGGCAAGCAGGCCGAGATGCACTACGACATGGCCGCCTGTGCCGAGATGAGCCAACAGTACGAGGCGGTGCCCGCCATGTTGGCCGAGGCCATGGCGGCCGAGGATGATCAGGCGCGCGAGGAGGCACTGTTCGATCCCGATAACAAGATGCTGTGGTACAAAATGTCGGTGGGGTCGGGCGGCCTGCTGGCGCAATGTTTCGAATGCATGCGGGTCTGTCCCATCGCGACCCAATCGCCCATGGCCGATCCGATTCGCCGCGCCATCGCCAAGACGGACGCCTGAACATGGCGCGCGGCCTCAACCGCCGGCAAATCGGCGTCACCTCCGCCATGATCGACAGTTACGGCGAGCTGATTTTTCAATGGAGCCACAATATCCAAACCCGCCGGGGCGATCCCGTGCGGGAGTTGGATTTCGAGGCGATTTCGGCCCAACGCCATGAGCTTGGCTTGAGCGATGGTCAGATCGCCGAACGCATCGGCCTGAGCGAAATCCAGGTGATGTATATCCGTGCCATGATGGAACGGCGGCGCTTCAACACCACTCGTTTCGCCCGCCTTTTGGAGCTGGGCGGCGGCAAAAGGTTCCGGGAGGAGAGATTCATGGCGCACGAAGACCGTTTCCACTATCACGACGATGCCTTGGCCTTGCGCGACGCCATGACTTTCGATCCGGCTAGGACCCGGCACTATGGCGAACAAGGCTGGTGGGCCGACGGCACTTTGAGCGGCTGGCTGGCCCGCCATGCCAGCGAACGGCCCGAGGCGCCGGCGATCATCCAGGGCGGGGAGGTTCTGAACTACGCCCAATTGGCCGCCCGCGTGGACACCCTGGCGGGCGGCCTGCACGGATTGGGCCTGGGGCCGGGCGATGTCATCGCGGTGCAATTGCCCAATCTGACCGAATATCTGCTCAGCTATCTTGCCATCGCCCGCCTGGGCGCGGTGATGACGACCCTGTACATGCCCCATCGGGAGCGGGAATTTGAAACCCTGTTGGGCCATAGCCGGGCCCGCGCCATTATTTGTTTGAGCGATGCGGGCGGCTTCGCGGCGGCCGAATGCGCCCTGAACCTGGATTTGCCGAAGCTGCAATCGGTGATCGCGGTGGGTGCGGCGGCGCCCGGCGCCGTGGCCTTCGCCGATTTGGCGGACGGTTCCCCCAGCGCCGACCAAATGAAGTTGCCCTGTCCCGTCGCCGCCGATCCATTCCTTTTGCTCTACACCTCCGGCACCACGGCCTCTCCCAAGGCGGTGCCGCACAATTCCCACACCATGCTGGGCAATGCCCGTCTGGGCGTGGGCGAGCATCTGCTTGGCCCGGACGATATCTTGCTATCGGCACCGCCCTTCGGACATTTGTTCGCGCTCTATTCCTTCCACATGGCCATGTCCGCGGGCGCCGCCAACCTGTTGTTACCCAGTTTCACGCCACCCGCCCTCGCCGCGACGATCGAGGCGGGCGGGGCCACGGTGCTGTTAGCGGCGCCGGCCCATATGGCCGCCTGTCTGGGCATGGGGCTGTTCGAGGCGCACGATTGCAGCTCGTTGAAACTGGCGATCCTGTCGGGCAGCGCCGTTCGGGAGGAGATGGCCCGCGCCGTCGCCGCCAAGCTGCCCGACTGCGCCATTACCCAGCTCTGGGGCATGACCGAGACCCAGGGCGGCCTATACACCCGCCCCGGCGACGGGATCGAGATCGCCGCGGCCTCCGCCGGCCGCCCGGCACCAGGCGCGGAGGCGCGGATTGCCGGGGACGGCGAGTTACAGGTTCGCGGCTCCATGCTGTTCCCCGGTTATTTTGACAATCCCGACGCCAACAAATCCGCCTTCACCGAAGACGGCTGGTTCCGCAGCGGCGATCTGGCCGCCGAGGACGGCGAGGGCAACATCGCCATCACGGGGCGCATCAAGGACATCATCAACCGCGGCGGCGTGAAATATAATCCGCGTGAGATCGAGGATCTGCTGGACAGCCATCCCGGTATCGCCCAATCCGCCATCGTGCCCATGCCGGACGAGGTGTTGGGCGAGCGGGCCTGTTGCTTTGCCGTGGCCACGGACCCAGGAATTGATCTGGAAAGCCTGTGCCAATATCTGCTGGGGCACGGCATCGCCAAGACCAAGCTGCCCGAACGGTTGGTGCTGGTTGACGAAATGCCCCTGACCCCGACCCGCAAGATCATCAAGGGGCGGCTGTCCCTGCCCCTCGAGGATTGAGCGGCAAACGCCTAATCGGGATCCTTGATGGCGTAAACAACGGACACCGTCATGCGGATTTCCGTTTCACCCGGTGCGATGGCACGTTCGGCGCTGCTGGCCGCCATGGCGCGGAACTGGGGCACGCGGCCTCTGGCGCCAGCTTCCTTAATACGCAAAACCGGACCCAGTTCAACGCCGGCCTCGGCCGCATACAGCCTGGCCCGGCGTTTGGCGTCACCTAGGGCACGCACGCGGGCCTGATCCCGCAGGGGTGCGGGTTTGGCGATGGCGAAATGCAGGCCGGACAGATTATTGACCCCGGCCCCCGTCATGCCGTCCAGCAATTCACCAAGGCGGTCCACCTGGCGCAGGCGAACCCGGACGTTACCCGAGGCGCGAAAGGCCATGGGCGCGCGCGCGCCGTCGTTCTGGCGCCGCTTGGGATAAACCGGGCGCAAGTTGACATGCTGACTTTGCACATCGTGATCGGCAATGCCAAAGCTGCGCAAGGCCGTCAATAGCGCCGCCATGGCCTTGGTTTGATCCGACAGGGCCGCCTTGGCGGTGACCGCCTGGCTGGTCACCCCGGCATTTATCACCGCCATGTCGGGGCGGGCGCTGACCACGCCCACGCCTTGCACCGAAATGCTGCGGTGAAAACCATGGCCCGGCCGTTCCCCCGCCATGGCGGGCGCGAGGGGCAGTGACAGGGCCACCGAGACAAGCCATGGCAGCCAGTTGGGCAGGCGCACGGCTAGATATCCTGGGCGGAGGCGCCGGCGGCGGGTTCAAAGGTGCAGCGCAGTAACCCACCCGGCAGCGCGGCGCCGGCCGGCTCGCACGAGACAAAGGATTTTGCCGTCTGATCCGCGGCTTCATACGCCGCCAGTTTCGGGCCGCACGAAATGGCTATGGCGATCAGGGCCCACAGCCCCAGCAAACCGGCCAGAACCGCTGGAAACAAGGCATCGCGGTCAATAATGCCGTCCCGCACCGTATATCGGTAGATGGTCATCCGCGCCTCCTCCAAAACATTTCCTCAGCATATATGTTGTCGGAAGACGATGACCATACAAGGGCCAAATTATGACGAAATTGTGTTCAAATCGGCCAATTTTCGCGCCGGGTTTCTGGTTTCACATAATCAGCGAACAGAACGAATCGCAGCGGCCCGCCGGGCACGGGGCTGTCCAGGGGCCAGCAGGTCACCAAGGCCAGGCGCGGCGGGCCACCCGTGACGGACAAACGCTGGCCGCGGGCATCCATGATACGGGCGGTGGTGATGCGGAAGTGATGCACCGTGCCATCCGTCCGGCGCACCGAGATGTTCTGGCCTGGCGCAAGATCTCCCAAACCGGCGAAATGGGTATCCCTGTGGGCCGCGATGACCGATAGCCCAGGCGCGCCTGGCAGGGGCGTGCCCGAAAGATGGCCCGGCGCGAAGGCCAGCGCCTGACCGCTGCCGCCCGCCAACACCACATATGAGCGGCCGGGCAGGATCAGTTCCGCCACCGGCATGGTATCGGCCCAGGGCCAAGGCGGCGCCGGCGTACCATCCAGGGTTCGCGCCCAGGACCTGGCCAGGAGGATCTGCGCCGCCTGAGCCTTGACGGGGATCCACAGGCCCTGACCCATCACCACCAGCCCCAGAGCCAGAAACAGACCCGCCGCGGCGAAGGTAACGCGGCGAGGGAACCTGTTCAAATGTCCCGCGCCGCCCGGCGCCAACCGAACAGGGCCAGCGATAACAACACCAGCAGCAAACCTCCGGCGATCAACAAAGCGGCCGGCGTGGCCGTGGCCGGCAGGCTAACCCCGGAACTAGTTGCGCGCAGTGCGTATTGCGGCGCCATGCGGGCAAGGCGGATTTGGCGCGGCGCGGCGGGGCCAAAGATCTTGTCGTACTGCCAGCCCTTGGGCAAATTGGCGCCCATATCCTGAGACAGAAGCGGGTCTTCGTCAGGCCGCGAGACCGTTCCGTCGATGGCAATCAACGCGGTCAGACGGCTGACCAGGCCGTAATCCAAGGCCAGGGCCAGAATTCTTGCATCCCGTTGGCCCCCGCCCTCGGTGCGGTCTGGATTATCCTCCAGGGCCGTGATCTTTCGTTTTGCCCATAACTTGCCGATACCGTTGCCCTGCAAGCCGCCTTGCAGATCCAGGCTCTGCCGCCACACCTCGCCGCCGCGCCGGCCGGTTATGATCACTGTTTCGACCCGCCCGGTCAGTTTCGCGGCCACCAGCAGGGCCTCGCCGGCGTATAAATCGGGGATCGGATCGCGGGCCAGTTCCGTGGCCCCGCCGCCTTCGAAGCGGGCCTGGATATGGGTCAGGGCGGGCAGGCTCAACTTGGCCAGCAACTCATCAATGCGGCCGCCAACCTGGGCGGTGGAGCCGATATGGATGGAGGCACCCCGCCCGGCCTGGGCCGCGCCGCGCATGAAATGGCTGTTGGGCGCCGATCCGATGGCCACAGTGAACAGCCGCGCTTGGCCCAGCTTGCGCCCGATCAGGGCAAACAATTGAGCCTCGTTGCCAACCGCGCCATCGGTCAAGAATACCACCTGGCGCAACAGGCCGGGCAGCATCGGTTGGCTCAGGGCGGCGTCAAGCGCGGGCGCCATGTCAGTGCCGCCGCCGGCAGCCAGCGACGCGATCCAGGCCTTGGCCCGGACCAAATGGCCGGCGTCGGCGGGCCTTGAGCGGACAAATAGCAAGCTGTGCCGGCTGTTGAACTCAATAATATTGAAATAATCGGGTGCGGCGAGGCTATCGAGGGCCCGGATCAGGGCCGCCCTTGCCTGGCGGATGGAGGCCCCGCCCATGGAGCCGGAGGTATCGAGGATGAACAATAACTCCCGCGGCGACCGGTCGCCTGCCACCACTTCAGCGAGAGGCGGCAATACCATCAGCAAGGCGTGACGGCGGCGGGGTCCTGTCTGGCTGGGCGCATCAGTCTCCACGAACAAGCCGGCTTGGGGTGCCGCACCTTGCTTGGGCCGCCAGCTCAATTCGAAGTCCCGGTCCGCCGGCACCATGCCCGAACCTGGGCTTTCCTCGGACCCATTGTCCAAGGTGATCACGCGGCGGCCCTCGGCCACCGCCTCCAGCTTCACTTTGTGGTGGTGGCTCCGGACTTCCAAAAGGGGAAAGCCAGCGTTCAGACGAACCTTCAGGGTGACGGGGTTTAACCCAACCGCGTCTTTCGGGCCGGGGCGCTGGACGGGCTGGGAAATGCGTTGCCCATCGGTCCTTGGCCCCGCCGTTAGAGTGACCGGGACTGCTTCCCAGCCTTCCTTACCAAACTTCACGATCCGGGCTGGCCCGCCGGACTTCGGAAAATAGCGGGGGCCAACCACCATGGGGAACCGCAGCCGCATCTCGCCGTCTTTGTAGGACAGGGTTTGCTGGTAGCGAATTTCCACCCGTACGGTCTCGCCCGGCGCGATATTGGCCACGGACGTGGTGAAGATATTCGGCCGTTCCCCCTCGATCAACGCGGCCTTGCGGCCCTGACGCCTGGCCTGGGCATAGGCCGCCCGGGCCGCCTTGCGCTCTTCTATGACGCCCTCGATGATCCGATCACCGACCATCAGGCGCAATCCATCCACCGCCGCCCCCCGCGGCAGGGGAAACACATAGATGCCTTCCATCCAGTGCGCCGAGGGGTTGGTAAATGCCTGGCGCACCACGGCGCGGGCGATCAGGCCGGAAACAGCGATCTCCACATCCGTCTTTTGCACCAGTGCCGCCCGGTACGGCTCCTCACCCAGCCCCCGCAACAACAAGCTGCCCCCGCCCACTTGATCCGGACGAACGGTTGGACCGCCTGTGGTGGCGGCGGATGCGGCGGCGGTCGCGATCAACAAAATCAACGCGGCCAGACAGTTCTTGACGAGAACGGCGAAACGTTGATCCCGCGCCCGGTAACGGCTGACGATGGACATGACTTTCTCTCCCCTTGCGATGCGGGAGACATTCAGCCGCGGCCATGGGGCGGCGGTTGGGCCGGCACGTGGCAATTCGTGGGAGATTTCAAGGCGGAAATGTGGCGGGCGAAAGCCCAGGCTCACCACTGTTTAAGGGGAAAATGCGTGTGGATTTTCCGGTGCTTTCGATTCTGCCGTCAAATTGAGAAAATGTTGACAGTTCGGGACTTCGCGTCAATTATGACGGCCACTTTGGCGTGGTGGATATAGGGTTGCATTTCGAGGTTTTGCCGCCTCGGAGGCGGTATGGGAAATTCAAAACGTGACGGATTTTTTCAACGGAAATGCCCTCGACCTTCGACATGTTTGCCGCTAATAGTGCCAAGTGACAGGCGCTAAACCCCCATTTTGCTTCGGCACCAAGGCCGAGACGCTGGAGCGTCTCGTGCCAGAGATCACCCGTTGTTCGGTACCTGAATTTCTTTACTTTCAGATCAGTGATTGGCAACGGGATCAGGAAAATCTTCTGCGCGAGATCGCCAGTAAATTCGGCGAAAACAAGGTCATCGTCAGGTCGTCGGCCATGGCGGAAGACGGTGCGGGGGATTCCATGGCCGGCATGTTTACCTCCGTACCCGATGTTCGGGCCAACGAGCGGGATCAATTGTTTTCGGCGGTCGAGCAGGTCATCGCCAGCTATCGCCGGGGCCCCTCGGATCTAAATCCCAGGGACCACATTCTGGTTCAATTGATGATTTCTCAAGTTGAGATGAGCGGCGTGTTGTTTACCCAGGATCTCAACACCGGGGCGCCCTACTATGTCATTTCATACGACGAGGAGAGCGGCAGAACGGATACGGTCACGGGCGGCAGTGATTTTGGCAGCCGCACACTTTATGTGCACCGCGGCGCCTTGCAGGCATTGCGCTCGCCAAGGTTCAGAGAACTTGTCGGGGCGGTTTTGGAGCTGGAAGATATTATCGGCTCCCGCGCCCTCGACGTTGAATTCGCCATCGACAAGGACTTGGCGGTACATCTTTTTCAAGTTCGCCGCATCACCAATTTACCAAATTGGGACCAAGGCATAAGCGTGCGGGTCGATACCGCCATTCAACGGATCCAGTCATTTGTCAGTGACCGTTTCAAGCCGTGGCCCTATGTCCGCGGCCATCAATCGGTGTTCGGACAGATGCCGGACTGGAACCCGGCTGAAATGATCGGGCGCACGCCGCGGCCCCTGGCGCTTTCGCTGTACCGCCGGCTCATTACCGACCGGGTGTGGCGCGTCGCCCGCCGGCAAATGGGCTATGCCGAACCCCTCGGGATCCCGTTGATGGTTTCTCTTGGCGGGCAGCCCTATATCGATGTGCGTTTGAGTTTTCATTCCTACCTGCCCGCCGATCTGCCGGAAGATATCGGGGAGAAACTGGTCTGCGCCTGGCTGAACCGATTGATTGAAAATCACGCCCTGCATGACAAGGTCGAATTCGACGTTGCCGTGACCGCGTTGACGTTCGACTTTGACGAACGGGTGGCGGCCCAGTTCCCGGATGCCCTGGATGGCGAAGAACTGGATATTTACCGCCAATCGCTGCGCCGGCTGACGAATGATCTGCTCAACGGAACGATATCGTCCATTCAACAGGAACTGGCGAAAATCGAAACTTTGTCGGCGCGCCAGAAGATCGCGGAGCATGACAATTCGGCGGCCGAACTGGGCAAGATTGCCAGCCTTTTGGAATACTGCACGGAGCTGGGCACATTGCCGTTTTCCATTTTGGCGCGTCACGGCTTCATTGCCCAGGCGCTGTTTATATCCCTGGAGGTCAAGGGGGTGTATTCGAAAGCCGAAAGCGAAGAGTTCCTGCGCTCAATCCGTACCGTCGCCGGTGAGTTTGCCGATGACACACGCGGCGTTGCCAACGGCGAGATTGACCGCGACGAATTCATGCGCCGCTATGGCCATCTGCGGCCGGGTACGTACGACATTTTGTCCGCCCGTTATGACCAGCGGGAGAATATTCTGGCCACCGCGCCGTCGCAGAACATGGAGGCGCCGGCCGCGGAATTTATCCTGACGGCGGAAAAATCACGGCTTATTCAAGCCTGCCTGACGGATGCCGGATTGGAAATATCGCCGCAAGCGTTGATCGACTATATCCGCCAGGCAACGGCGGCGCGGGAATATGCGAAATTCGTCTTCTCCCGCAATATCTCCGATGCGCTGGAAGGCATCGCCTCATGGGGCGAACAGCTTGGTTTGAGCCGAGAGGTGCTTTCGCAGCTCACGATTGACGATATACTCGAATGCATGGTCAGCGCCGACGGCAAGAACGTGGAGCAGCATTTACGCGATCTATCCGGTAAGAGGTTGGAGCAGTACCGCACCACGCAGGCCCTTCGCCTACCCCAACTTCTGTTTGATGAAGAGGGCGTTCGCGTCATTCCCCTGCAGGTCAGCGAACCAAATTTCATTACCCTGAAAAATGTTTCCGGGGCTTGCGTGCGTCTTAGCGGACATGAGGATGGCGTCGGCGATCTGGTCAATAAGATTGTCTTGATCGAGAATGCCGATCCCGGTTTCGATTGGATATTTGCGCACCCGATCGTCGGGCTGATAACGAAATACGGCGGGGTGAATTCCCATATGGCAATCCGTTGCGCGGAATTCGGCTTGCCCGCGGCAATTGGCTGCGGGGAGCAGATTTTCAATCATTTGAGCCAGGCGAATGCGATTGAAATCAAGTGCGCCGACGGCCAAATCCACCGAATTGAACACTAGGGACCGGCCAGACATGCATAGTGGTAGATAAATGGTAATTTGGATCATTGGCCTGTCCGATGCCGGCAAAACCACCATTGGCCGGCTGCTATATGAACATCTAAAGGCGGCGCACCAAAATACGCTGTTTCTGGATGGCGATATTCTGCGCGACGTTTGGGGTGACAAATTGGGTCATGACCTGGCCGGCCGCGCCTTGAACGCACACAGAATTTCAAACCTGTGCAAGGTGCTCGACGGCCAGGGCATGCATATTGTCGCCTGCGTACTATCGGTTTTTCCGGAATGGCAAAAATGGAACAGGGACAATCTGTCGTCCTATTTCGAGGTCTTTCTCGATGTCGATATGGCTATCCTGCAAGACCGCGACAGCAAGGGCATCTATGGCGCCGCCCAGCGGGGCGAGATGAAGGACGTGGTGGGTATTGATATCCCCTTTCCAAGGCCCCCCTATTCCGATCTGGTGATCAGCGGCGATGATGCAGTCCAGCAGCCCGATATCATCCTGGAAAACATTTTGAATTCGTTGCCTCCCTTGACCCCGAACTGAATAGCGCACGGACCATGCCTTATCCCTACACGCGAAGAAATTTGTTCCTCGAGCCGGAATTTTACGAATATTCCCAGTTCGACAAGGACCTCATCCAGCCGGAGTGGTCAGAACAGCGGTTGGCTTTCGCGGCCAGCCTGGAAGCCGCAAATCCGCCACAACCCGCCGAAAAGCCACCGTCTCCGAAGACCGAGGGCGCATTTGAATTGCGCGATATTCTAAGCGGCATTTGGCGCGGTGATCTTGACGAGGATGATTTCCAAACGGAAATGGGGGCTTTGGCCGCGCTGGTCGCGAAATTCGAAATCTTCAGACGCCTGTTCAAGACCTATGATGGCAAGCTCCGGAAATTACCGGACGCAGAGGTGGCGGCGCCGTCGGATTATGTATTGTTGGCCAGAATTCTATGCCGGGAATGTGCTGACAGCGAGCTGTCATATCTGGTGTCGACGCTGCTCAAACTGACCGATATGTTGACCTCCCTGCCGCCCGGGACGTACGCCGGCGAGGACAGGGCCAACCTTCGGAATATTATCCGCGACGAGCAGAAACTCGTCGAAACCTGGAGTGGGAGGGTCAAGCAAGATGCCACAACTTGACGAGCTGGGATTTATTCTCGCACCCACGGTCCGCTCGCGGGCCTACGTGCAATTTTTCGTCGAGCAGGACATAAAACCTCAAAACGCGTTCTTGATTCCAGGCGAGGAACGGGGTTGGGACGGCCCCGACACGGTCGAGGTCACCCTACCCAATCGAGAGCGGCCGTTTTTGTTCCGGCCAGGGGTGCCGGCGCGGACGACGGCGGAACGGGCGGGATGGAAACTGATCGAACTGCCTGACGCGGACATAAACTCTGCTGCGTGCGTGGCCCGGTTGAGCTTGCCGGACGCCGATATTCTGATTTATTCCGGGCTGTCAAAAGCCCTGCTTAAAAAGCAGACGCTGGATACCGGCGTGCGTTTCCTGCACGCCCACGGCGGCTATCTGCCCCATTACCGCGGTTCGACCGGTTTCTATTACAGCCTATTGGACAAAGGTAAACTCGGGATGACGGCGATCTGGATCAATGCCGGTATCGACACCGGCGATATCGTTGCCCGGCGCTGGTACGACCCCATCGTCGGCCTCGATGTGGACTATGTTCAGGATCCGGTCATGCGGGCGCAATTGCTGGCCGATGTGATCAACGAGCGTCTGCAAAGCGGCCACTATCCCGTGGTCCAGGCAGACGGCGTTCACCCCTTGCATTTTGTGATCCATCCGGTGCTGAAAAATATCGCCCTGGATACGGTTCGGCCATAAGCCAAATCCGGCAACCGGCGGATCAGGCGGGCGGCGTTACGCCGTCCCCGGTCAGGGCATAGCATTGATGCGCCAGGGAGGTGACGCGTAGAGCGGAAAATCGGCCCGATGCCCGTCGCAGGCGGTCGATATCCTGGCGAATTTCGGCAAGTGTCAGTCCGGGAAATTTCTGCCCCACATAGGCGGCCGCCCGGGGCCGCAGGATCCACCGCGCCAAATTCCGGGCCGGCAGGCGCAGATGGCCCGATGCAAGCCCCAGGCGATGACCCAGACCGCTTGGTTGCGGCAAGGACAGATCCAATTCAGCAATGGCATCCAATACCCGTTCCGACGATTCCCGCCCCTGAATGGCGGTAATATACTGCCCGGCGGTCTTGCGCCCCTCCGCCCCGCCATTCATCTCCCCGCCCGCCAGCGCGGCACGAATGGTCTGGACCAGGGACGAGATATCTTCGACCTGATGACTGACCGCATTGGGCAAAATCGAATCGTAGATGTCCGAACGGACCGGCCGGTAGGCGATGACGGGGCGGTCCAGCAAATAGGCCTCCACCCCGGTGGTACAGGAATTGTGGATCGATACCTTCGCGGCCAGCAGCCAGGGCACCACGTTGCCCTGAAAGGCCACGGTGACGTTGTTCAAGCCGGCGCATTCATTTTCCCAACGCCGATGGTTCTCGGAAGGATGGGGCCGCAGGATTATCCGGTGTTGGGGAAAGGCCTTGGATAGGGGCTCCAACATGGCGGCAAAGGCATGGTACATTTCGCCCAGGAAATCCTGCCAGGCGACAAGGAAAGCTTCCTGCGCCGCCTCACGGACATTGCCTCGCTCACGCTGAATATTCAGTAGATTTTCCTCGCCATGAAAATGGTTGTAACGGGCGAAGTTCGTATTGATCAAAATAAACTCGCCATGACGTTGGCGCAGCGCCTGGGCTTCGTCGGCGAATAAATCACGATACTCGGGGCGCAACAGGTCAAAACGTGGATTGCCCGTCGCCACCAGCTTGGCACCCTCTTCGCCTGACGCGGCGGTGGATTCTGCCCCCGCCCTTGCCGCCAGATCAGCTTGCTGTACGTCGCCCCAACAAAAAAACCGTTCCACCTCGGCCAGGGAGGGCAAGCAAATGCGTTGATGCAGGTATGTTTCCCGGTCCCGGTAGACCAACCCCTCCTCGCACCAGGCCGCAACCTTGTAGCCACGCTGACGCAATTGTTGAAAATGCCGGGTCTTCGAGGCGGCAATGGATTTATCCAGGTACAGACCACGGGGCAGATGGGCCAGTTGACGCACCATGGCGTTCTGTTCGCCCAGCACCACCGAATAACCCCGCTCCACCGCCATGCCCGCCAGCAATAGCTTGGCATGAAGCTCCCGCGCCTTGGTCTCGACCGGCAGCAGCAGCCATGGCCCCGGCGCCGTCACGCCCTTGGCTTCCGGTTATGGCGGACGATCACTTTGATGAAACTGTGCTTCATATTTGCCAAGTGAACCAGCCCACGGGTTGGCCGGCTATCCATGCGTGCTTGATTATCTGGCGTTGACTTAAACGTTCCTGAGGTTTGCCGCAACCGGCGTCCGGAACGTTTAAGTGAATACCCCCGGAATTGACCATAGGCGGTCGCGGCGGGAAACTATCCCTTCCGAATACCGGCGTTCATGTCTTGAACGTATTAATACGGTACGTTCATACCTTGAACGTATTAATACGGTACGTTCATGCCGTGAACGTATTAATACGGTACGTTCA
>JAPYPT010000082.1:0-2230 GCA_029937535.1 Alphaproteobacteria bacterium | reverse complement strand
CGGTACGTTCATGCCGTGAACGTATTAATACGGTACGTTCATGCCGTGAACGTATTAATACGGTACGTTCATGCCGTGAACGTATACATATGTAAAGAAGAGGGCCCATTGAATTGAAAATACAATTTATCTACAATTAGCGATCCGTGATTTCATAACAAGAACCATTACAATGGCAGCCATCGGTACGATTCAGTCATCGGAATACTGGTCAATAAGTAGGTCGTCCGCGTCCAGTTGCATGGCAATGTGATTGTCGCCCATCATCGCCGCCTGACGGAGAAACCGTCCAATCCGGTGGTCCTGTACATTGAAGAGATTAATCGGCCCGTCGAGTGTCATCGCCTCGAGATAATGTCGCACTTCCTCAGCCTGAATCACACCGTACTCAGACTTAAATGCGCACCTTAGATCATCTGGCAGCATGAAGTCTTCGAAGCCGTTTACACTTGCCGACGAAAAAACAATCATGGCTGTAATATAATGATGATCTTTATTCCTGTAGGTCGTTTTAAAGTAACTTGCCAAATTCTCGTCACCGTTTTCGGCCATAAGCACCGCTCCTTTCAAGAGCAAAGGATTATTCGGCAAGTAACTACGCCTATGTTTGGTAACGGAATCTTTGTACGCGGCAAGATTATCCGGCCCATCATAGATTTCATCCTGGGTCGTTTGATATCCGAAGGCGTCGATGCGACGAGGCCAGGGAGCCAAAATTCGCTTTTCATTTCGAAGTTGCCAATTCGAACTGAATTCCGAGCCGTCTGCGCCCTTACGCAATTTGATTTCCAACTTCTTCATTCGCTTGAGAAATAGACCACTGGCTAGATAGTTTGTGGGACTATACATCAATTCCAACTCCAAGTAGTTGTTCCAAATTGCCCAATCTTTGATCGTATTCGTTAAGTTGAATACTGCGAGATGTACTCTCCAAGAAGGGCAACAACATATTTGCTTCTTCGGGCGTTATAGAACCGTCACCGATTGCCTTGGCAATCCGGCTGTGGGCAAGAAGCAGCCCCTTGGCCGATAGAAGGTCGCCCAAATCCAATTCGATGGGCCGACCCTTTGCCTTGCCAACCAATCGCTCCAAGCACAATCGCATCGCTGTCTCATTACCATTGATTGCCTTGCTAACGATTGCGCTGGTGATTTCCTTTGCTTCATCGTTCAGTATGGCCATTGCCATTAGCGTGGCTCGGTTTTGCGAACCTTTTGGACGGCCTTGAGGATTTCCACTTTTTCCAGGACGGAACCCCTTACGGCCTTTGACCGCTGCTCGATCATCGTCATTTACTGCCACTCTCTCGTCATCATCTTTCATGTTTAACTTCCGATCGAATTCGACGGCAAACACCTTTGCACCGCTGCGTTGTTCCCCATCGCAATTAAGAAATTATACAAATAATAATGGAAACAATAAACCTAACAAAATTTTAGATACCAAAACGGTTGACAAACAAAAATAGGGTATTTAATTTGGTTCTTAGAATACTTACTATTATTTTTATTTAATGTATTCTATTAATAAACTTACATAATGTACTTAATATCATGGGTTTTTCTAATTTCCCTACTCTATATTTATTTATATATGCAGAATCAGCCTTTCCGCGAACAACATCGGAATATTGCTTTCGCGCCCCATGAAAGCACCTATAAATAGTTTTAAAACAACTCATTTCTAAAATAATTGCGGCCATATGAATGAGCAAGCAGTCACTCAGCAGCTTGGTTTCGATGCGAATCGCCCCACAGTTTCTGGGCTATATAAAGCGGTTCAAGCTTATGGGTCGCCCACCAAGCGACCTCGTTGCCAAATTCATGAAGCAAACGATGATGCGTAAGGCAGAGTGGCACAGCCCATTCATCGCTCACTTTCATGCCCATAGCGCGGGGTTGTGCGAAGCGAATGTGATGCGCCTGACAAGGCGCCCGGTCACAAATCAGGCATGGCCTAGAGGCGACAAATTCAAGATGCGGCTTGTCGCGAAGGCGCCTCGGCGTGCCGATCGGAATCACGATATCGCTTGCAGTTGCTTCGTCAATTTGCTCTTCGGCGACCGTATCGGGAAAAATTTGCGTGGAGGTTTCCGCCACATCTTCATCTTCGGTAAATGCTTGAATGCGCGCTGCATAAATACTGCCCAAAACGTCCGTATAGTGTTGCCCTCTCTCGGTCTGCAGGGCCGGGAGCGCCTTGCGTAAGTCTTCGATTGTTGCGGCGTTA
>JAPYPT010000408.1 GCA_029937535.1 Alphaproteobacteria bacterium | reverse complement strand
TAAAGGTTTTAGCGCATGGCCTCGCGTTCAATTGAACGCGACATGCGCTAGGTATTCGGCCACTCCCGTCATGCCGGATGGATTTGCCCGATGATTGACGCTAAGCTCGCGCCATGACGGATCGAACACAACGCCGGTTGGCGGCCATCATTTCGGCTGATGTGGTCGGCTATTCCCGTCTTATGGGGATCGACGAGGCCGGCACGCACGGCCGGCTCAAGGCCCGGTTCGCGGAGCTGATCGATCCGAAGACCAAGGAACATGGCGGCCGCATCGTGAAACTCATGGGTGACGGCATTTTGGCGGAGTTCCCCTCCGCCATCGATGCGGTCAAGTGGGCGGTCGAGTTGCAGACCAGCGTGGCGGAATTGAACGGCCAGGAAGACCAGGACCAGCGGATCGAATACCGCGTGGGGGTCAATCTTGGCGATGTGATCGTCGACGGCGACGATATCTTCGGGGACGGCGTGAACGTGGCCGCCCGCCTGCAAGAGATCGCGGAGCCCGGCGGCATTTGTGTATCCGACAAAATCCATATGGAGGTTCAGGGCAAGGTTGGCGTTGAATTCGCCGACGGCGGCGCCCAGACCATGAAGAATATCGAACAGCCCGTGCAAGTTTGGCGCTGGTCGGGCACTGCCGGGGAACAAGCCGGAACACACGCTATCGAACAGGATGCCAAGCCGTCCCTGCCAGACAAACCGTCGATCGCCGTTTTGCCCCTCGATAGCATGTCGAGCGATCCCGAGCATGAGTATCTCGCCGACGGCATGACCGAGGACATCATCACTCTGCTGGCGCGCATCCCCAGCTTTTTCGTTATCGCGCGGAATTCGAGCTTTTCGTACAAGGGTACCCGGCCGGATATTCGTCAGGTTGGCCGGGAGCTTGGCGTACGCTACGTCGTCGAGGGCAGCCTGCGCCAGATCGGCAATCGGCTGCGCGTGACGGTGCAGTTGATCGAGGCGGAAAGCGGTAATCATCTTTGGGCCGAGCGGTTCGACCGAAAGGCCGATGACCTGTTTGAAGTTCAAGACGAAATCACCATGTCCATCGTCACCCGGCTGGAGCCCGAGCTGACCCGCGCTGCTTTCGATTTGGCGCGGCGGCGGCCGCCCGCCGACATGGATGCCTGGGACTTTTATCAACAAGCCAACAGTGTTCTGGCAATCAACGGTTGGCATGCCAGCACATTTGAAGAGGCGGTCGAGCTGTGCCGAAAAGCCATAGCGCTGGATCCGAATTTCGCACCCGCCCGCGCCTTGCTGTCACTGCTGTTGGCGGTCGGACACATGCATGGCCGCGTGAGTGAACCCGATGAGGCCTTGAGCTTAGCTGATCTGGCACTCACGCTGGATAGCGGCAGTTCCGAAGTTTTGGGTTTTGCCGGCTGCGCGATTTCCGATTTGGGCAACAAGACACGGGGTATTGAACTGCTCGACAAGGCGATCGAGCAGGACCCAAGCAACGCCCAAGCCTGGGCCGCGCTGGGCGCCGCATTGCTGACCAATCACCAGCCGGAGCTGGCGGTCGAAAAGTTGGAATATAGCCTTCGAATAAGTCCGCGCGACAACCGGTTGGGAGTATGGGGCAGCGTCTATGCCCTGGCGTTGGGCTTCGTCGACCGCATCGACGAAGGCATCGAACAGGCCCGTTTGGCCTGCCGGCGTGATGACAGACTGCATAATCCACGAGTCATCCTGGCAGCTCTACTCATTGCGAACGGCCGCCCCGAAGAGGCCGTATCGGCTCTGGGCGAGGCACGGCGCATCTATCCGAATCTTTCCATCGGGGAAGTCAGAGGCCTCGTCGGCGGTCGCTACGCCAAGACTTTGCAGGAAATCTGGTAGATTTAGGCCGCTACCTTCGTCTTCAACGACATCCGGGCGACGGCTCGCGTCATGGCGCAGGCCAGGTGATCCGGCACCACGGGCTTGATAAGGAAATCCGTGGCGCCCAGCCGTAGGGACTCGACTGTCATATTGATGTTTTCGCAGCTGGTGACGATGATTACGGCCAGTTCTCCGCCGCCCGGGCGGCATTCAAGAAGGGCGCGGATCGTCTCCGCATTGTTCAGCCCGGGCATGTTGGTGTCGATCACGACCATCGAGATCTCGCCGTCCACGCGGACCGCCGCCAACGCCTGGCGGAGATCATCGGCAATATCACATAGGAAGCCCGCATCGTGCAGGATGTCGGCAGTGTTATCGGCGATCTCCCGTTTGTCATCAACGACCAGAACCTTGGCGATGGGCGTTTCCGCCGCCGCCCGGACGGGTTTTGCCCAACTGGCTTCCCGGTTTGAAACCGCTGGCATCGTGGATGCTGCAACATCGACTGTCGTCATATACATGGAGGCTTCCTTCAGAACACTTGGTGACACTTGAATTGTCACCTTCATATGTAGCTCTGAATTGTCGCGCCCTGATCCCGGCCTTGTTAAAAGGTGTTTAAAATTGTCATGACAAATACGGCAGGGAGGTAATGGCCAGGGCGGAGCCGATGATGATCACAGCGAAGATGATCTGGCCGCGCCGGGTGGTCCAGCTTTTTGGCACGCCAAGCAGCATGGCGACACGGCGGCCACCCAGCCACCAGACCAGGCCGCCAATGGCAATCAGTAGAAAAAGCAGAACCTTCACGGCGAGCGCCCGGACCAGCCGGTATTACGCGGCTTCAACTTTCAGATTGGCGTCGAGGTAGATGGAGACCTCTTTCGTGACCCGGTCCATCTTGCCCTGAAAGAAGTGCGTTGCGCCGGGAATTTTCCGGTAGTCGATGGCGATACCCCGCTGCGCCTGCAAACGTTCGGCCAGGGCGGCGGCATCCGCCTCCGGAACGGTTTCATCACGGCTGCCATGCACGATCAGGCCCGAGGCCGGACAGGGCGCGAGGAAGGTAAAATCGAAATTGTTGGCCGGCGGCGCAATGGAGATAAAGCCCGCGATTTCAGGCCGCCGCATCAACAATTGCATGGAAATCCAGGCGCCAAAGGAATAGCCGCCGATCCAGCATGTTTTGGCGTTGGGATTGATGCTTTGCAGCCAGTCAAGGGCCGAGGCGGCATCGGATAATTCGCCGATGCCATTGTCATAACTGCCCTGGCTGCGCCCGACACCCCGGAAATTAAAGCGAAGGACGGAGAAATTCCGCTCCACGAACGATTGGTACAAATTGTAAACAATCTTGTTGTTCATGGTGCCGCCAAAGCGGGGATGGGGATGCAGCACGATGGCGA
>JAPYPT010000407.1 GCA_029937535.1 Alphaproteobacteria bacterium | reverse complement strand
TTAAAGGTTTTAGCGCATGGCCTCGCGTTCAATTAAACGCGACATGCGCTAGTCGTCGCCCGCCGCGGCCTCCATATCCTCGCCCTCGGGCAGGGAAGCGGCGCGGGATTCTTCAATTTCCTCGTCACGCTGTTGGGCGATCAGACGCAACTCGTTCAGATGGGCACCCGTGCCGGCCGGGATCAAGCGGCCAACGATGACGTTCTCCTTCAGGCCGATCAGATCGTCCGCCTTGCCCACCACGGCCGCTTCCGTCAGCACGCGGGTGGTTTCCTGGAACGATGCGGCCGAGATGAAGGAGCGGGTTTGCAGCGAGGCCTTGGTAATGCCCAGCAGCACCGGAGACGCCACCGCCGGTTTGCGGCCCTCGGCGACTTCGCGGGCATTGACCTCGTCGAACTCGACACGGTCAATTTGCTCGCCCTTCAGGAAGGTGGTCTCGCCGCCATCTTCGATTTCGACCTTTTGCAGCATCTGGCGCACAATCACTTCAATATGCTTGTCGTTGATCTTCACGCCTTGCAGCCGGTAGACCTCCTGAATTTCATTAACCAGATAAGCCGCCAAGGCCTCGATGCCCTGTACTTTCAGAATATCATGGGGCGCGGGATTGCCGTCCAGCAAGTATTCGCCCTTGCGGATGAAGTCGCCCTCCTGGACCGTGATATGCCGTCCCTTGGGCACCAGATATTCCGTCGGCTCCACGCCTTCGTCCTCGTGCCGGACAATGATCCGGCGCTTGGTCTTATAATCTCGGCCGAATTCCACGTAACCATCGCTTTCGGAGATGATCGCATGATCCTTGGGACGCCGGGCTTCGAACAGTTCCGCCACGCGGGGTAGACCGCCGGTGATATCCCGGGTCCGCGCCGAAGCCATGGGAATACGCGCCAGCACATCGCCGGCATGGACTTGGCTGCCGTCGTCCACCGAAAGAATAGCGTCGGGGGGCAGGAAATACCGCGCCTCCGTATCGTTGGGCAGCATGATCACCTCGCCCTTTTTATCACGCAGGGTGATACGTGGCCGCAGTTCGGTGTCCTTTTTTGGGCCGCGGTGATCCACCACCACCCAATAGGAAATGCCCGTGGCTTCATCGGTTTCTTCCCGCATGGTCGTGCCTTCGACCAGATCGCGGTAGTTCACCAGGCCATCACGTTCAGTCATGATCGGCCGGGTATAGGGATCCCATTCGGCCAGCTTGTCGCCCTTGGCCACCTGATCGCCCTCATCAACCAGCAGGCGCGAGCCGTAGGGAATACGATAGCGGGCCCGCTCCCGATCATTGGCATCGATCAACAGCAGCTCCATGGCGCGGCCCATGGCGACCAGACGGTCCGTCGAATCCTTCAGTACGTCACGGTTTTCGATGCGTACAAAGGCGTCATAAGAGGCCTCGATCGAGGACTGGTTGGCCACCTGCGCCGTGCCGCCAATATGAAAGGTGCGCATGGTCAATTGAGTGCCCGGCTCGCCAATGGACTGAGCCGCGATAACACCAATGGCTTCGCCCGCATTGACCGGCGTGCCGCGGGCCAGATCGCGGCCATAACATTTACCGCAAACGCCGGTTTGGGTTTCGCAGGTCAGGACCGAACGGATCAACAGGCCTTGGATGCCAGCTTGCTCCAGAATTTCGGCTTCGGCTTCCTCGATCATGGCGCCGCCCGCTACCAGCACGTTGTTGGTGACCGGGTCGATCACATCAACCGCGGCCGTGCGGCCCAAAACCCGTTCCGTGAGCGAAGAGACGACATCGCCGCCCTCGATCACTTCCTTGATGGTGATGCCCGCTTCGGTACCGCAATCCACCTGGATGATGGTGCAATCCTGGGCCACATCCACCAATCGGCGGGTCAGGTAGCCGGAGTTCGCCGTCTTCAGCGCCGTATCGGCCAAACCCTTGCGGGCGCCATGGGTGGAGTTGAAATACTCCAGCACCGACAGACCTTCCTTAAAGTTGGAAATGATCGGCGTCTCGATGATTTCGCCCGACGGCTTGGCCATCAGACCACGCATGCCGGCCAACTGCTTCATCTGGGCCGCCGAACCACGGGCGCCGGAATGGGCCATCATCCAGATCGAATTGATGTTGCCGTCCTCCTGCCCCATGGACGAGATCAAGTTCATCATCTCGTCGGCCACCTTGTCGGTGCATTGGGCCCAGGCATCGACCACTTTGTTGTACTTTTCACCCTGGGTGATCAGGCCGTCCTGATATTGTTTCTCATACTCCTTGACCAGGTCCCGGGTTTCATCGACCAGGGCTTCCTTGCTGTCGGGCACGACCATGTCGTCCTTGCCGAACGAGATGCCCGCCAGGCAGGCATGGCGGAAACCAAGCTGCATCAGCCTGTCGGCGAAAATCACCGTGTCCTTCTGGCCGCAATGACGATAGATCTCGTCGATCACCTGACTGATTTCCTTTTTCGTCAGCAACCGATTGATCAAATCGAACGGGACATTGGGATGGCGCGGCAGGATATTGGCGATCATCATCCGCCCGGGCGTGGTTTCCAACAACAGGGTCACCGGTTCGCCATCCGCATCGACGGTCCGGTAACGGGCCCGGATCTTGGAATGGATGGCGACGGCGCCAGCCTCCAGGGCCGCCTCGATCTCGGCCACATCGGCGAAGGCCATGCCCTCGCCCGCGCCACCTGTAATTTCCGTCGTCAGATAATAGATACCCAGCACAATGTCCTGGGACGGCACAATGATCGGTTTGCCGTTGGCGGGCGAGAGGATGTTGTTGGTGGACATCATCAAAACCCGCGCTTCCAATTGCGCCTCCAGCGAGAGAGGCACATGGACGGCCATTTGATCGCCATCGAAATCCGCGTTGAATGCGGCGCAGACCAGGGGATGCAACTGGATTGCCTTGCCTTCCACCAGCACCGGCTCAAAAGCCTGAATGCCAAGGCGATGCAAGGTCGGCGCCCGGTTCAACATGATCGGGTGCTCGCGGATAACGCGCTCCAGAATATCCCAGACCTCGGGCCGTTCCTTCTCGACCAGCTTCTTGGCCATCTTCAAGGTGGCGGCGGTGCCGTCGACCTCGAGATTGGAATAAATAAACGGCTTGAAAAGCTCCAGCGCCATCTTTTTCGGGAGGCCGCATTGGTGCAGTTTCAGTTCCGGGCCGACCACGATGACCGACCGGCCGGAATAGTCCACGCGCTTGCCCAACAGGTTCTGCCGGAAGCGGCCCTGCTTGCCCTTCAGCATATCGGCCAGGGATTTCAGGGGCCG
>JAPYPT010000406.1 GCA_029937535.1 Alphaproteobacteria bacterium | reverse complement strand
ACCTTACCGTACTGCGCGAACACAAAGTGTACTCGGCCATGGTGCCGGAAGACTTGGGTGGCGGCGGTATCGGCTATGGGGAGATGTGCCAATTCGTGCGCGCCTTGGCGGGCTATTGCGGCTCGACGGCGCTGACCCTGTCCATGCATCAACACCTCTTGTCGGCGCCGATCTATAACCACATGCGCGGCAATCCGGGCCAGGCGCTGTTGGAAAAAGTGGCGGGCGGCGAATTGGTCCTGGTCAGCACCGGCGCCAACGACTGGATGGATTCAACGGGAGAGGTCGAGCGCACGGACGGCGGTTTTCTGGTCAGCGCCCGCAAGGCGTTTTCCTCCGCCTCGCCCATGGGCAATGTCGCGGTCTCCACCGCGCCCTACAATGACCCGGAGGCCGGATGGCAGGTTTTGCATTTCCCCGTGCCCTTGTCCGCCGAGGGCGTTTCCATCGCCGATGATTGGGATACCATGGGCATGCGGTCCAGCGGCTCCAACACGATCATCATGGAACGGGTTTTCGTGCCGGAGGAAGCGGTCGCCCTGCGCCGGCCGCGGGGGGTCTATCATCCGGCTTACAATGTGGTTCTCGGGGTCGCCATGCCCCTGGTCATGTCGGCCTACCTGGGCGTGGCGGAGGCCGCTTTCGCCCTGGCCAAGGGGCAGGCGGGCAAAAAAGCCGCCGATCCCGTGGTTCATATCGGCTTGGGGCAACTGATCAATCACCTGACGACAGCCCAACTGGCGGTCGACAGCATGGTCGGACTGGTGGACGAATGGCAATTCCAGGCCACGAATGATTTTGTCAGCGAGATCCTTGCGCGCAAGACCATCGCCGCCAAGGCGGTGCTGGCCGTCGGCGAGGCGGCGCTTGAAACATTCGGCGGCGCCGGCTTTCATCGCAAGTTCGGCTTGGAGCGGATGTTGCGCGACCTGCACGCGGGACAGTTTCACCCCTTGCCGGAAAGACGCCAGCATCTCTTCTCAGGCCGCATTGCATTGGGGCTGGAGCCCATCGAAATCAAGGCGAAGGTGGCCTTGGATCAGGCAGCCGAATGATCGGCTAGCAACCGCAAGGCATCTTCCCGCAACTCGACCTTGCGGATCTTGCCCGAGGCGGTCATGGGGAATTCGTCGACGAAAAGTACGTGGCGGGGGATTTTGAAGCTGGCGACCTGGCCCCGGCAATAGTCGAGGATCTCCTCGGCCTGAATGTTCGTACCCGGCGCCCGCTCGACGAAGGCGACGGGGACCTCGGCCAGTTTTTCGTCCGGGTAGCCGACCACGGCGACCTGGTGCACCTCGGGGTGTTCCAGCAGGTAGCCTTCGGTCTCCATGGGGTCTACGTTCTCGCCGCCGACCTTGAGCATATCCTTGTAGCGGCCGAGGAAGCGAATGTAGCCCCCCTCCAGCCACTCAGCCATGTCGCCGGAATGGAACCAGCCGTCGGCATTAAAACTGGCCGCCGTTTCCTCCGGCTTCTTGTAGTAGCCCGACATCAGACTATAGCCCCTGATCATCAATTCCCCCGGCACGCCGATGGGTTGTTCGGCCCCGGTCTCGGGGTCAAGGATGCTGATTTCATAGCCGAGACCAGGGTAGCCGGAGGTCTCGCAACGCATCTCTTCGCTGTCGTCCAGGGCATTGAGGGCGACACCGAGCCAAACTTCGGTCATGCCGAAGCCGGAGAGGTTTTTCAGCGGCGCCAGTGCTTTTGCCCCGCGCCGGACCACGGGCGTGGCGCTGTGCATGCCGGCGGCGAAGATGCCCGTGCGCAGGGTAGAAATATCCCGCGCCTTGGCTTCCTGGGCTTCCGTGAGGCCTTTCAGATGGGCCTCGAAGCCATGGATGATGCTGACGCCCTCGGCCTCGATCAAATCCAGGCTTTCGTCGGGCACGAAGGTTTCCGTGATGATCTGCTTGGCGCCGGTCAGGGGCGACATCAGGGCCGCCTCGGAATAGGAAAAGGCATGGAACAGGGGCAGGTAATTGAGGATCACATCATTTTGCGAGATGCACATTCGGAAGCCGCGTTCCTCGATATTGCGGATCAATTTGTGGCTATGCATGGCCCCCTTGGGAAAACCCGTGGTGCCGGAAGTGTACATGATGAACACCGGATCATCCGGATCGACCGCCGCCGCCCGCTCCGCCAGATCATCGTCGCTGACCGCTTCCCCGCCGCGCAGGGTCTCGGACCAGGACACGGTGCCGGGATAATCCTCCCGCCCCAAAATAAGCGTCCGGCGCAATTCCGGGAAATTGCCGTCCTTGATCACGGCGCCGTTTTCGGGCAACGAGACCACGTCGCGCACCATGTCCAGATAATCGATGGGGCCGGAGCGGTCATGGGTGATCAGCATGGTGCTGTCCGATTGGCCGAGGACATATTCAAGATCGGCGGTGCGGAAGCGGGTGTTGATGGGCACCTGCACGGCGCCGACCTTGGCCAGGGCGAAGGAGATAAAGATCCATTCGGCGCAGTTGTTCAACCACAGCGCCACATGATCGCCGCGCGCCACGCCCTGCGCCATCAGGCCCTTGGCGGCCCGGTCAACCTCCGCCGCTGTTTGGGCAAAGGTGTAGCGTTCATCCTGAAAGACCAGACCTTCCCGGGCGCCGTAGCGCGCCGCCGCCTCGTCCATCAGATCGCCAAACCGGCGTTTTTCATACCATTCCATGAACACGCATCCCTACCACCGCACTGTACCGGCCGGTATAATCCACCAGATTGGCCGAAGCGGTCAAATCATGCCGGCGAATGGAGAGCGATGAATGTCAACGGCGCACTTAACACGCAACGAAGATGAACGGGCGGTGATCGAGACCATTGCAAATGGCGGCGATGACGGACCCGTCCTGATGCTCAACCTCAACCGCTACAAGGCGGGCACGGGGTTTCCAGGCGAAGGCATCTATTTTGATTACATCACCGGCCTGGAAAAATTCCTACCCGCCGTCGGCGGCAAAATCCTCTGGCGGCACCCGGTCTTTGGCCAGGCCGTGGGCGAGCAGAATTTGGATGAAATCCTGGCCGCCTGGTATCCCAGCCACCAGGCCTTTCTGGGCCTTCGCGCCGCGCCCGGCTCGGAACGCAATTTCCGCCTGCGCGGCGAATGCGTCGAATACGCGGTCATCCACCGCTGTCCCGGCGATCAGTATCCGCTTCAGCCGTAGGCCTACAAGAGCTATTTCGAGAACTTTTGGATCATCATACCGTCTCTTCCATGGATGCCCGGATCATGTGTGGACGGCCCGTTGTTTGCAAGAAAATCTTGGTATT
>JAPYPT010000405.1 GCA_029937535.1 Alphaproteobacteria bacterium | reverse complement strand
GTGCTGGACGAACGGCAGGGCGGGGCTTGAACATGACAGAGGAGCAAACGCCCGTGGTCGGCTTTATCGGCCTTGGCGCCATGGGCGGCCGCATGGCGGCCAACGTCGCCAAGGCGGGATTCGAGATGATCTGTTTCGATGTCGCGGGCACCGAGGCGCGGGCGCCCGTTGGTGCGAAAATCGGTGCCTCCGTCGGCGCCGTGGCGGCGGCGGCGGATGTGATTATTCTGAGCCTGCCCAATGGCGAGATTTCCGCCTCGGTCGCCGAGGAGATTATCGAGACCAATCAACGCGCCGTCTCCACCATCATCGATACCTCGACCATTGGCGTGGCGGCGGCCAAGGCCGTGCATGGCCGCCTCGCCGCGTCCGAGCTGGCCTATATGGATGCGCCCGTCTCAGGTGGCATCGCGGGGGCGGCGGCGGCGACCATCGCCCTGATGTTCGCCGGGCCGGCGGAAGACTTCGCCACCCTGACGCCGATCCTCACCGCCATGTCGAAGAAGCCGTTTCATGTGGGCGAGGCGCCGGGACAGGCCCAAGCCATGAAACTGTTGAACAACTACCTCTCCGGCCTGGCCTTGACGGCAACTTCGGAGGCGATCGCCTTTGGCCTGACCCAGGGGCTGGAGATGGCGACCATGCTGGAGGTGCTGAATGTCTCCTCGGGCCAGAATACCGCCACCTCCGATAAGTTCCCCAACCGGGTGCTGAGCGAAACCTATGATGCCGAATTTCTCAACACCCTGTACCTCAAGGATATCTCCCTCTATGTGGAGAATGTGGGCAACGCCGGCACCGCCGATACCATCAGCCGCAATCTGCTGCCCATCTGGCAGCGCTTCACCGCCGCCGAGCCCGGCGCGGATTTCACCAGAATATTCCCCTTTGTGCGCGATAAGCGTTAGGGAACCAGGAGAGAAATTATGAACAAGATCGATCTGGACGGCCGCGCGGCCATCGTCACGGGCGGCGCGGACGGCATCGGCCGGGCCATCAGTGAGAGGTTTCTGGCCTCCGGCGCCACCGTCACCATGTGGGATATCAGCCAGGACAACCTGGATGCCATGCTGGCGGCCCAAGATGTGGGCGGCCGCCTGATAGGCGCAAAGGTCGATGTGACCAATCCGGACCAGGTCACCGCCGCCCGCGACGCGGCGCTGGCCGCCATGGGCAAGGTGGATATCCTGGTCTGCAATGCCGGCGTCGCCGGTCCCGCCAAGAAAAGCTGGGACTACAGCTACGAGGAATGGCGCGCGGTGGTGAACCTGGATCTCGACGCCGTCTTCCTCTGCTGCCAAAGCCTGATCTCGCACATGATGGATAACGGCTATGGCCGCATGGTCAACATCGCCTCCATCGCCGGCAAGGAGGGCAACCCCAACGCCTGCGCCTATTCCGCCGCCAAGGCCGGCGTCATCGGCCTGACCAAGTCGCTGGCCAAGGAAACGGCGGAGGCGGGCGTTTTGATCAACTGTGTTACGCCCGCCGCCATCCGCACGGCGATCTTCGATCAAATCAGCCAAGAACACGTGGACTACATGCTCTCCCGCATCCCCATGGGCCGTCTGGGCAAAACGGAGGAAGCCGCCGCCCTGGTCGCCTGGCTGGCCTCGGAAGACTGTTCATTTTCCACCGGCGGCGTGTTCGATCTATCGGGGGGACGGGCGACGTACTAATACCGCGCTGAAATTTGTTGGGGTGGGGACGTTACAGGAAAATATTTTTAAACTGTCCGGTGATGGCTGACCAAATACCGCCTTGCGTTTCTGGCAGTATGTCGACGTCCAAAACGGAAAGGAACCCGGCGACGATGAAAAAGGCAAGGACCGATAGTAGGCACAGGAAAACTCTGTTGGCCACCTTGGCGATGGGGCGATGCGCCGCATCGCGCCGGCGGCGGGCGCGGGAGCGTATTTCGATACCGGTTAGAAAGACCAGGTAATAGCTCTGGAACAACAGCGGCATGGTTATGTGCATATCGACCATGTGGGCCCGGTTGTTTCGACCGCCAAATGACCGCTTTACGGCCGCCAATTGAGCGTCCGTGAAACTATTTGCAACGTCTTCGGGAATGCCCAATAGAAAACGTTCCAGGAAAGGCTCCCGCATGGGCCGCGCGGCTGTCTTTCCGGCACTCGGGCTGTATTCCGAATGTATTTCTTGCATCGTCATGGCTGAAATGTAGCCGTCAAATCTAAATTTTATGTAAATCTAAGCCGTCTTCAGAACATGGAATGGTGCCCGCTACGCGGCCCGTCCGTCATCATGATCGTATCCGTCTGACCACGCGCCGCGCGATCACATAGAGCAATTTTCAATTAATCGGAGTCGCTTTCGCGACCCAAGTGATTGGTTCAATTGCTCTATTCTTAAGAGTCCGAGCATGCTTAAAAAGAACATGCTTAAAAAGAACATGCGCTAGAGCATTTCCGAATAGGAAATGCTCCGATTCTTAAGATTAGAGCAATTTTTCCAATCACTTAGAATCACCGAGGCTGGTTTGGGCGATTCACATTGGATCGGAATTGCTCTAGTCTGGACACACCAACGAGATGTCTCGAAGGATGGGAAACGCCATGACCGAGCTGCCCGTTATTTCGGCCGATAGCCACATTCAGGAGCCCCCCGAACTCTACAGCGAATGGCTGGACGCAAAATATCGTGACCGTGCGCCCAGACGGGAAACCCGTGACGGCAAGACCTACGTGATCGTTGACGGCAAGAAGCCGCGCCGGGTCGACCTTGCCGACGCGCGTGCCAACGAAGACGATCAAGACAGGGAATTCCGCAGCGATCCGACGGGGGGCCGCGACGTTGACCGCCGCCTTGGCGACATGGCGCGGGACGGCGTGGTTGGCGAGGTTATTTACCCCAACAGCTCGCTCTCGCTTTATCTGTCGCCGGACGCCGGCTATCAGTACGCCGTGGCGCGGGCCTATAACGATTGGTTGATACAGAACTTCTCCGCCCACAGCCATCAATTCGCACCGGTCGGGATCGTCCCGGTGATCGATATCCCATCCGCCGTGGCCGAGGTGCAACGGGTGGCGAAGTTGGGCTACCGCGCCATCAAGGTCCCGCTCACCGTTGCCAAACGGCCCTACAACCTGCCGGAGTACGAACCGCTCTGGTCGGCCATCGAGGAAACCGGCCTGGTTTTGAGCCTGCACGCCTTCGCCGAAGCGGAGGACTATTATCCGGAAGACTGGGGCGAAGACGAGGGCGTTGGCGGGGCGCTCATCTTCATGGCCATGAGCATGGCGCGGGGTCAATACCCGGTGGCGGAACTGATCG
>JAPYPT010000081.1 GCA_029937535.1 Alphaproteobacteria bacterium | reverse complement strand
GCAGGCAATGGGTGTTCTCCCACACGACAACGGTGTTCCGTTCCCAGGTCAGGCGAAAATGAAACTCGGGGCGCTGCGCATGCTCGTACAATGAGGCGAGCAGTGCGTCGCCTTCCGGGTTTTCCATGCCGGTGATACTGCGGCAGTAAAGGGGTACGTTAACGAACAAATATTCACGTCCGTTGTCGGGGTTACGGCAGACCAGCGGATGACGAACCGGATCACCCTCGGTCATCGCCTTGAAGTCTTCGGGCGAGAAGCGCGCCTTGGCATTTTGCGTCGGCGATACTTTGTGGTTGGTTTGCAGGCCGGCAATGCGTTGTTTGGTGTCTTCGTCCAGACCCGCGTACGCCGCTTCCAGGCTGGCGAACAGGGTGTCACCGCCGCAGGCGGGAAGTCGCTGTGCGGACAAACTCAAATGGGGCGTCGGATTGTCGCGGAACGAATAGTCCATGTGCCAAAAATTGATGGTCTGCTTTTCCTTCGGCCGAATATGCAGAATGCACAATTCCTCCGGATGCCCCTCATGGGGAACCAGGTCTTCTTGTACGGTCTCGCCGAAGACATTCATGAAGCGCAGGTATTGAGGAGAGGTGATCGGCTGATCGCGAAACACCAGAACCTTACGGTCGATGAGCGCCTCGCGCAGGGCGCCGGCATCGGCTTCGCCGACATTAGCAAGATCGATCCCGCTGACCTGCATGCCAATCGCCGGTGTAATGGCTTTCATATCCATCGCCGCTCGCTCCTAAAGACGCAACATATATTGCAGTTCTGGTACTAATTTTGCTCTCATGCCAAGGCTAATACCAAGGCACGGTGAGCCTAATGCACCGCTGCCCCCTGGTCCAGTTGCGGCCGGCGCGTAATCCAGGCCTCGTCCTCGCCCGCCGCCGCAAAATTCTGAATTGCTTTCACCCATGGTCTCGAGGGCGCTATTGTTCGGGGGCGGAATATATGGAGACGGCACTATGAGCGGGATTGTGTGGCGGGCGGACGCGGCTGCGGTCGAGGCGAGCAATATCCAGGATTTTATCCGCACCCTGGGCGCGGCGAATTATGACGATCTGCTCGCCAGGGCGGGTTAACAGCAGCGGACGCAACAATGCGGACGTTCGTCGAACGTACGGCCCGGCTTTATGCGCGGGAGCGGGGGGTTGCAAGGCGGATTGGGAGACCTCGGACGCGGAGATCCGCTATCGCAGATTCCGGCGCCGCCGTGCCGCGCCGAGGCCCAGGAGGCCCACGCCGAAAAGGGCGAGAGTGGCAGGCTCGGGGATAGGGGACGATTTTGGTTTGTCCTCGACTTCCAAAATTTCCTCGGTAAATGTGTAGGTGATCTCATATAGGGCTGAGGAGAAAGAGGGATTAGTGAAGATCGATCCGATGGGAGTAAGGACGTTAAAACCCCCGACGTCCGATCCGAAAGCGATTGCCGAAGTGATAGAGAATGTATCTCCGAGGGTTCCGGCGAATGGCAAAATATCAATTACGTTCAAAAATATGTTAACCGGGGATCCGGATCCGTTGAAGGCATCCGAACAAATTGCGGTTGGCGAATCAGCGGTGCAGCTGGCAACTAACTCATCATAATCGATAGGACCTGGCGTGTAATTCGCTGCAGTGATTGCGATGTCGTAGGTGGGCGAGAGTGTGAATGAGCCGCCAAACGGGCCAGCGGCATCCTGAAAAACGAAAACGTTGTGGGATGAGCCGATGGCAAAATCTAATTCTATGGTGACCGCCGTCAATGTACCAAGGGACGAGTCGAATTTCCCGATATCGGTCGAAGGAGCGTCAAAGGCCCCCGTAAGAATGATGGGTGCTGCCTCCGCCGCGGTCGTTGTCAGCAGGGTGCTCGACAACAGCGCTGAAATTAAAACGCCAAATACGTGGGCTGCGGAAAACGGGACTTTCATCATGACCTCACAAAATAATAGGTTACAACACATGAAGCCTGAACTATGGGAAGACAGCCTTAGTTGAACACCACGCCGAATTTAGCATGCAAATGTTGTGCCAACTTTTACGTCACAATAGAATCAATGGCTTACCAGGAGCGCACCGAAAACAAACATCGAAATGTGTAAATAATCCCGACAGTTTTGGTGATTTGAACTCATTTCTTGAACCTCGGGAGTGTGTCGGCCAGCGTCTTTTTTTCGGGCTAAATCCTTCCCCCACGGAATTTAGCTATACTTGAGGGCCATTGCATCCGAACATGTTTGAAAAGAACATGCTCCAGAGAGAGACGGCAATATGAGCGGAATAGTGTGGCGGGCGGACGAGGCCGCGATCGAGGCGAGCAATATCCAGGACTTCATCCGCACCCTGGGCGCGGCGGATTATGACGACCTGCTGGTCCGGGCGGCAGGGGATCCCGATTGGTTCTGGGACCAGACCGTCCGCTACATGGGCTTTGTCTTCGAGCGCCCCTATGACCGGGTGCGCGATATTTCCGATGGTGCGCCCTGGGCCAAATGGTGCCTCGGCGGCACCACCAATGCGACCTTGAGCCTGCTGGACAAGCACCGCGATACGCCCACCTATGACAAGGACGCCATCCGCTTCGAGGCCGAGGATGGCGCCGTCCGCACCTGGAGCTACCGGGAACTGGACCACCAGACCTGCCGCCTGGCCGCCGCCCTGGACGAACTGGGTCTGGGGCCTGGCGACAAGGTGGGGATCTACATGCCCATGCTGCCGGAAGTCACCGCCGCCTTTTTCGCCACGGCCCGCATCGGCGCCATTGCCGTGCCGCTGTTTTCGGGCTTCGGGGCCGAGGCCATCGCCACCCGCCTGAACGATGCGGGCGCTAGCGCCGTCATCACCGTCGATCAAACCTGGCGCCGGGGCCGGGCCATCCCCATGAAACCGGTGATGGACCAGGCCTTGGAAGACGTGCCCACGGTCCGTCACCAGATCGTCCTGCGCAGCAGCGAGGGGGCGCCGGCCTGGCAAGACGGGCGGGATCATGACTGGGCCGACATTGTCGCCGGCAAGCCGGATTTTGTCCCCGCCGCCATCGTCGATGCGGAACATCCCCTGTTGTTGGTCTATACCTCCGGCACCACCGGCAAGCCCAAGGGGACGTTGTTGAGCCATGTGGGCTTCGTCGTGAAAATCGGCTTCGATCTATTGGTCTGCATGGATCTGAAGGCGGACGATAGGATGATGTGGATCAGCGATTTCGGCTGGGTGGTGGGGCCCATGATCACCACGGTCTGCACCCTGGCGGGCGCCACCATGGTGCTGGTCGAGGGCACCCCCGACTACCCGGAACCCGACCGCATGTGGCGCCTGTGCGAACAGCACCGGGTGAGTTTTTTGGGCGTCGCGCCCACCACCATCCGTGGCCTGATGCGGGCCGGCACGGACGCTATCGAAAAATGGGATCTGAGCCATATGCACGTGGTCGCCTCAACCGGCGAGCCGTGGACCGATGAAGCCTGGAACTGGTGCTTTGAGCATGTCTGCGGCCGCCGGGCGCCTTTGTTCAACTGGACGGGCGGGACCGAGATCGGCGGCGGCATTCTGGTCAGCACCTTTGTGCATCCGTTGAAGCCGTGCAGTTTCGGCGGCTCGGTCCCCGGCATGGAGGCCGATATTCTGGACGAGGCCGGCCAGCCCGTGGCCGCGGGCGAGGTTGGCGAACTGGTCCTGCGCGCGCCCTCCATCGGTCTGACGCGGGGTTTGTGGCAGGACCGGGAGCGTTATCTGGAGACCTATTGGGCGACCTACCCCAATATTTGGCGCCACGGCGATTGGGCCAGCCGCGATGAGGACGGCCTGTGGTTCGTCCATGGCCGCTCCGACGATACCCTGAAGATCGGCGGTAAGCGCACCGGCCCGGCGGAGATCGAGGGCCTGGTCATGGCCTCGGGCCTGATCACCGAAGCAGCCGCCATCGGCCTGCCGGACCCGCGCGCCGGCCAGTCCGTGATGTGCGTCTGTATCCCCGCCCCCGGCGTGGCGGGGGACGAGGCAACCGCCAACCTGGTCCGCGACGCCGTGGCCGCTGGACTGGGCCACGCCTTCCGCCCCAGGGAGGTCATCTTCGTCCCCGACCTGCCGAAAACCCGCAACATGAAAATCATGCGACGTGTGGTCAGGGCGGCGGTCCTGGGCCAGGACCCCGGCGACCTGACCGCCCTGGTCAACCCCGAGGCAGTCAACGACGTGGCGCGGGCGGCGGGGCGGCAGCGGTAGCCCGCCGGCGCCTGACGCCACCCAGTCAACCCGAGGGCGCGTGCAAGGCAGCGTCTGGCTTTGAAGGACGGTTCCTGGGCCAGGGAGGGGCGGCACGGTCGCGAAACGCCAGGGGCAGAACGCCGTATCCGGTGGTTCGGCCAATGCGCAGCCAGAAGCCGCCAAACGCTACCGCATTTGCTACCCCAGCGCATGGTGAGCCCCACACTACACGACACACCGTCATCCTCGGGCGCAGCGAAGCGGAGACCCGTGGATCCAGGGCCGCGAATACCTGAGTTTGTTGCCCTGGATTGCCGGGTCGAGCCCGGCAACGACGTTAAAATGGGCGAGTGTCGTGTCGTATGGGCGAGCCCGGTGTGCTTATGTTAACCAGTTGAATTCATTGAAATTAATGACGGCGAATGAAGCCTAAATCAAACGTTTCATGATCGAATCCCGCCACAGGCTTGAGCCCGAGCGTAACTTTTTTGGCTACGCTCAAACTTTAATATTCAGAGCAATTGAATCAATTGCCTGAATCGCAAAGTCGATTTGCGTAATCGAAAATTGCTCTGGGACCAAGCTCGGCGCACAATGGTGGCCGATATTCTAATCAAATACACCAGGAGCTTCCCATGTACCCACAACCCGCCGTGATCGAACCAACCGTCTTTGCCCAAGTGCCCGACGAATTGCAGTTGCTGGACAAGGATTCGCATATGTCGCGGGATATATTCCGCGGCCGCCCCCTGGGCTCTTTTCTGGAAGGTCCCTCGTTCGACCGGGATGGCAATTTGTTCGTGGTGGACATCGCCCACGGCCGCATATTCAAAATCTCCGAAGTGGGAGAGTTCACCGTGGTGGCCGACTATGACGGCAGCCCCAATGGCCTGAAAATTCACCGGGACGGCCGCATCTTCGTGGCCGACCGGCGCAACGGCATTGTCGAGATCGATCCCGTCAACGGCAAGATGTCCGTCTATATCGGGCCTGATCAGTTGCCGGGCTACAAAGGCGTCAACGATCTGTTCTTCGGCGCCAACGGCGATCTCTATTTCACCGACCAGGGCGATACCGGCCTGCACGACCCCACGGGCCGGGTCTTCCGCCAGGACAGCAACGGCGCCCTGCATTGCCTGATCGACAATGTGCCCAGCCCCAATGGCCTGGTGATGGACCCCGGCGAAACCCTGCTCTATATCGCCGTGACCCGGGCCAATGCGGTCTGGCGCATGCCCTTCCGCAAGGACGGCAGCATCAACCGGGTCGGCCTGTTCGCTCAGCTGGTGGGCGGCATGGGGCCGGACGGCATGGCCATGGACGTGGACGGCAACCTTTCCATCGCCCATGCCGGCTTCGGCGCGGTCTGGCTGTTTTCCGCCCTGGGCCTGCCCATCTACAAGATCCCCGATCCCGATGGCAGTCCCTTCACCACCAATATGGCCTATGGCGGGCCGGACAACCGCTGCCTGTTCATCACATCTTCGTTCAGCGGCAAAATCCTGCGCGCCGAGCTGCCCACCCCCGGCCAGACCATGTATGCGCATATGGATTAGAGCAATTCCGATCTAACGTGAATCGCGAAGCGATTATAAGTGATTGGAAATGCTCTAAGTTTAGGCCTCGGTTTCCAGCACGTGGCCGGCCGTGAACAGGTCTTCGATCTCCGTCTCGGAAAGCCCCGCGTCGGCGAGGATTTGCCGGCTGTGCTGGCCGACGGCGGGCGGGTCCTCGCGGACCGAGAAACTCCGGCCCGCCATTTCCAGGGGCAGGCGCGGGGTCTTGGCCATGATGCCGCCGGGTACCTTCATCTCGCGCAATTGACCGCCGGCGTTAAGGTGAGGGTCGTCCAGCAGATCCTCGGGCTTGTTCACGGGACCAAAGCCAAGTTGCGCGGCTTCGCACTTGGCCAGCAACTGCTCCGTTGACAGCGCCTTGCAGGTCTCCGCCACCGATCCCACCAGCCAATCCCGCTGCTCCACGCGGTCCACATTGCTGTTCAACCGGTCGTCGGCGAATAGATCCGGACGCTCGAAAATTTCGCAAAACCGCTTCCATTGGGTGTCCGTGACCACGCCGACAAAGATCGGCTTGCCGTCGGCGCTTTCAAAGGTGTCGTAAATACCCCAGGCCCGGTTTGGCACCGACATGGGCACCAACGGCTGGCCGGTCATGGCATGCTGCACCATATGCTGACCCACGGCGAACACTGCCGTCTCGAACAACGCCGCCTTGACCAGTTGACCCCGGCCGGTATCGTCGCGCTCGCGCAGGGCGGCCAGAACGCCGATCACGCCGACCATGCCGCCCATGATATCCACCACCGAGGCGCCGGCCCGCAGGGGCCGCCCCGGCGGGCCGGTCATATAGGCCAGGCCGCTCATCATTTGGACGATCTCATCCAGGGCGCGGCGTTCCTCGTAGGGGCCGGACAGGAACCCCTTTAGTTGCAGGTAAACCAGACCGGGATTAAGGGCGCTGAGAGTTTCGTAGCCCAGCCCGAGACGGTCCATGGTGCCAAGGGCGAAGTTTTCCAACAGGATATCCGAGCGCCGCACGAGCGCCTCTATCGCCGGACGGATGCCGGGCGCCTTCAGATCCATGGCCAGGCTTTGTTTATTGCGGCAGAACAGCGGAAAGAAGCTGATGCCCACGCCGCGTAAATGCCGCGTCCTGTCGCCGTCTGGCACCGGTTCAATCTTGGTGACATGGGCGCCCAGGTCGGCCAGGATCATCCCGGCCGATGGCCCCATGACCGCATGGCTGAATTCCAACACCCGGATGCCCGCCAAGGGCAGCTTCGTCGTATCATGCGTCATTCATGGTCCTTTTTATCCAGCAAAGACGTGAAGATGCTCTCGACCCGCGCCGCATTGGCATCCCAGGTAAAACCACGGTCTTGCACCGTTTTCATGGCGCCGCGACCCAGGGATTGGCGTGGGGCGGGGTCCGCGACCAGGCTGCGGATGGCTTTCGTGAAGGCATCGTTATCGGCGGGTTCGAACAATAATGCGTCGCCGCCGTCCGTCAACACTTCACGGATATTGCGTTGATCGGGCGCGACGATGGCCCGGCCGAGCGCCATGTACTCGAACAGCTTTAGCGGCGAGGCATAATCCGTCACCTGCGGCTGCAGCGCGATATCGAAGGCGGCGACATAGTCGGCGACATCATCCCGGCCGACGATCCCGGTGACCGTGACTTGATCAGGGATGGCCCGGGCCTTGGCGTGCACCTCCAAAGCATCCCGCGCCGGCCCGTCACCGACCACCAGGAAATGCAATTCGTCCCGGTTGGGCGCGTCCGCCATGACGTCGATCACCCGTTCCAGCCCATGCCAGTCGCGCATGAAGCCGGTAAAACCCAACACGGTTTTGCCGATCAGGTTCAAGTCTCCGCGTACTTTGGCGCCATCATTTGCGGCGTCAAAGCGATCCAGGTTGATGCCGTTGGGAATGACCTGGATTTGCGCCTCGTCCAGGCCGGCCGCGCGCAAGTGATCGGCCAGGCAATCGGTGACCGGCAGGGCGTGGTCCGCCGCCCGCCAGGCGGTGCGTTCCGTCCAGCTGGCCAGAGCTTCGAGCGCGATGCCGTCGGATTTCCGTCTTTCCAGCAAAAGAGGCGAGTTGACCTCCAACAGAAAAGGTAGGCCGTAGCGTCTGGCCAGGCGTACGCCCGAGAGGAGGAATAGATTGTAGCGCTCATACAGAACGTCCGGGCGATGGCGTTTTACCGCCGCTTTCAAGCGGCGGTAGGCGACGATACCGTAACCGAATTCCAATAACTCATAGAAAGCTTTGGGCAAATACGACTTCAGCAGACTGACGGCCCCGGCATCGGATCCGAATTCAGCCTCCTCCATGACCGGCGGAGCGACCACGATGATTTCATGCCCCCGGCGGCGCAGGGCGGCGATCAATTCCTCGATGTGTACATTCTGCCCATCTTTAGAGCGCGTGCGATGGTGATAGAGAATTTTCATAAATCTGTCGGGTTGCCGCCCAATTGTTTGGATCGCCGCCATAGCGTGGCGGGATATTAGATCAAACAAGATAAAAACGGAATCGATTTGATGCTGATAATTTGATCTATTTCAATGTGTTAGAGCAACTTGTCTGCGTTCGTATGAACGCAGACTGCTCTAATCAGAACGCCGGTTGCAGGGAAGGCAGGAACGATATTTCAGCGAGAAAAGGCGGGTCCGCGGTTCATCAAAATCAAAAACAACAGCGCGCCGAGACCGCCACTCGCGATCCCCAATCCATTAAATATCAGATCCACCCATTCGGCGTCACGGGTGATGATAAAACTTTGCAAAGCTTCCGATACGGCGGCGAACAGACAGAGGGCCAGAATTGTCCGCAATGGGTGCCGGCGGCCATAGGTGGCGAACGCCAGCACGCTCAGCACGAAATAAGCCGCCAGATGACCCCAATGCTCGGCGTTCGCGGCTCGCAGGAAGACGGGGCCCGGCGGGGCGGCGGGTCCGCGGGTGCGGACCCGCGCCTTTCTGATGGTGGCCGCTTTCGACGCCACGGCTTCCGCTCTTGCGGCAACCCTGTCTGGATCCGGCCCAGGCGCGGCGTTTGGCGGCATTGGTCGTGGAGCCTCCTTGGGGCTGATTTTCCGCAGAACGGTTTGCGCCGTATCTTGAACGGCCGCGAGGGCGGTGGAGGAGAACTGCCGGGCCTGGTTGAGCGTTTGTTCCAACTGCGGTTGCGGCGCCATGGCGCCAGACATGATGGCCAGCCCTCCGAGGAGTACGAGCGCGCGCGCGGGCGTTATCATGCGCCACCGCAACAGCGGCGCCAGACAAATAATCGCGGCGATGAGCCAGCCCGCCATCAAGGCCCGGCCCAGCCATCGCGATGGCGCGGTTTCGATCATCGCCGTGGCGGTGATGTTGCGGATTGTCATGGCCCCTTGCGCGGCGCCCATGAAGGCGACCAGACGCATGGACCCGGCCTCCGTGGGCACCGGCAGAATTCGTTCGGCGGTTTGCCAGCCGGCGCCGCCCGACAGTCTGGCGATATCGTGGGGCCAATAGCGCATCTTGGCCCGTCTGGGCGAAAAACTCTCCATGGCCAGGACCGCCCTTTGCGAAGGTTTCGCGCCTGGGCGCAGGGCTTCGAGGCGAATTTCGGCGCTGATGCGGAAAAATTCATAGCCGGCAAAATTGCGTATCGGCTGCAAGACGTAGGGCAGCACGGCGCCGGCGCTGTCCCGCCGCAGGACGGCGCCATGCTGTACCCTGTCAATTGCCACCTGGCCGCCGCGGGGGCTGTACCAGAACCGCCCCCCTTGTGAGAAATCCGCATTGCGCAGGACGTCTCCCTCAACCGCCTGGTATCGCCATTTCCCTTGTTGATAGACAACGGATAGGACTGCCAGGACCAGCACCAGCGCGACGCGAACGGCAAAGGCGTCAAAGGTTTTCAACGGGATACCCGTGGGTTCCGCCATTGCCGGATGGCGACGGCCAGGGCCTGGGCGACCTCACGGTCGCGCGCCGATGGCTTGCGCGGTGCCAGGGCTGCCGTGCGTAAACGGCGCAGGATCCGCCCGCCGTCGGCGTCGGCACTCATGTTTTTGGGCAAACGAAACGACACATGGCCGGAGATGGCGTAGCGCCGACCGTCCGGGCCGGTGATGAATTCGAACACTGGCGGCTCGGTGTAGGGCCGGCCCGTTCTGTAATGGGCCGCTTCATGGCGGCGCACATCCCCATCACGGCTTTTCAGCCAGCGAACAAGCTGAACCTGTTGCAGGGTCAACCCGGCGCCGTTCGTCAAGGCGCCGGGCCGGCGGTTGCGCTGGGCCTGATTGATCGCGGTACGGATTTGCCGCCGGTAACGCGCCGCCTCCGCCCGGTGGATGAAGCCACGGCTGGCAATCAGGGGCAAAAATCGAGATTTATGGCTCTGTTGCGGGGCGCGGGCATGGGGCGCCGTTGTTTGGCCGGGCCCCGCGCGGCGTAGGACGATTTGGCCATTCTCGTTCCGCTGGAGGGCGCCAAGCATCTGCCCGGACTGCGCCGGCAACCGGTCTTGTGCGGCGGCGTCAAACGTGATGGATAAACATGCCAGCGCCATGGCGCGGATCATCGTGATCATCTCAATTTGTAATTTCCGCTTCCGTGTTGGTTGGGCCATTGTCCCGCATCTTGCTCATCCAGTCGATGACCCTGTCAGCATCAATGCGTGGCGGACGGTAAATGCTAAATCATCTGCCGGGGCGGGATCGCAAAAACAAAAGCGGCGGCCCACAGGCCGCCGCGTCCGGTCGATTTGCATTTAGGCATGCGATGGCCGCCCTTGAAATTTATCTCCATGCGCCGCGGGGCGAGCCGGCGATCCATCCCGGAGGGGCCAGGTTCAAGGGTTGGGTCTCGGGCGTGTTCGTAACAGATGGAGCCATGCCAATCCAAGACCGCAATACTTTGGCTGCACTATCCCAAAAAGTAGAACCAGATGTAAACATGATCTGAACTCCTTTTATTTGTGAAATTGGTCACTGTTTACTTGGAAACCCAACTAATAACCTCTCATTAACCATACAATAAGATAGAAATAGGACACGTGCAGTGCGGGTTATCACACTGCGATCACTTTAATTAATTGTATTGCCGCAATTTGGGTTTCTATTTGGATTGTCAGGTGTGTTCGGAATAACGAGTTTCCACCGTGTCCGGGCGCACCCATGGCTCACGGTTCCGGTATAAATCGATTTATGGCAACCCCACGAACCGGGCCGGACACAAAACATTGGTAGGCGCGGAGCGGAATTGAACCGTCGACCTCTGCCGAGTAACGGGCAGCGCTCTACCACTGAGCTACGCGCCTGCAACAATGGTGGGGCCGAGTATTACAATTGCTCTCGCGACGGTGCAATTAAAATCAGCGCCATGGTGGCAGGGGGCTTGCCGGGCGGCTAGAGTGCGGCATCGATTCTCTTTTTGAGTGAACCATGCGTCTGCTGACATATTCCTCGCTTTATCCCAATACAGCACAGCCGAACCACGGTGTATTCGTGGAAAACCGGCTGCGCAAGCTGGTGGAAAGCGGGGAGGTGGAAGCCAAAATCGTCGCCCCGGTGCCCTGGTTTCCCTTCAAGGGCGCGGCCTTCGGAAGCTACGGCGCCTTTGCCCGGGCGCCCCGCACGGAAGAGCGTTTCGGCCTGAAGATCGAACATCCCCGTTACCCCATTATTCCCAAGATCGGCATGAACTGGACGCCGTGGCTGATGTACCGCTTCACCTGGCCTACGGTGGCGCGGCTCTGGCGGGGTGGGTACCGCTTCGATGCCATTGATGCGCACTATTTTTATCCCGACGGCGTCGCGGCGGCGATGATCGCCCGGCGTCTGAACGTGCCCGTGGTCATTACCGCCCGGGGCACGGATATCAACCTGATCCCGGCGCATGAGGCGCCTCGGCGGATGATCCTGGCCGCCAGCCGCCAGGCCGCCGCCATGATCACCGTGTGTCAGGCCTTGAAGGACAGCCTGGTGGAACTGGGGGGGGAGGAAGCCAAGGTCACGGTGCTGCGCAACGGCGTCGACCTTGAAACCTTCCGTCCCGTGGATCGAGGCGCGGCGCGGGAGAAGTTGGGACTGCGGGCCCCCACTCTGCTCTCCGTCGGGGGGCTGATCACCCGCAAGGCCAATGACCTGACCATCCGGGCCCTGGTGGACTTGCCGGGCCACGACTTGCTGTTGGCCGGCGAGGGGCCGGAGCGGGACGCCTTGGAGGCCTTGGCGAAAAGCTTGGGTGTTGGCGACCGGGTGCGCTTTTTGGGCCGGGTGGCCCATCACGATCTGGCGGAAATTTACAGCGCCGCCGACGCCATGGTGCTGGCTTCCAGCCGCGAGGGTTGGGCCAATGTGCTGTTGGAAGCCATGGCCTGCGGCACGCCCGTGGTGGCCTCCAACGTCTGGGGCACACCCGAAGTCGTCGCCGCGCCCGAGGCCGGCCAGCTCATGCTCGAACGCACGCCGTCCGGTGCGGTGCAGGCCATCAAGGCTTTGTTCGCCAACCCGCCTGACCGCGCCGCGACCCGCGCCTACGCGGAAGGGTTTGATTGGGGCCCGACCACCCAGGGCCAGGTGGAACTATTCAGCCGGATCATTGCCGACGCTTGATCCCGCGCCCCGCCCGGCAACAGAAATATTCCCAAACGATTGACGCCTTACCGCCCCTTGAAGACCGGTTTGCGTTTTTCCATGAAGGCGGTGCGGCCTTCCTTGAAGTCTTCGCTGTCGAAGCAGGCGGCGATTTGTGCTTCCAGGCGGTCCAGGTTGCGTTTTTCCGGATCCTTCAGAACCTCGACCACGGCGGCCTTGGCGGCGCGGATGGTCAGGGGGGCGTTCTCGGAGATCATGGTGGTGTATTCCGCCACCGTGGCCTCCAATCGATCCAGCGCCACGACCCGGTTGACCAGGCCCATGGCCAGGGCCTCCTCGGCATTGAAGCGCCGGGCGGTGAAAAAGATTTCCTTGGCCATGGCCGGGCCGACCAGGGCGGTCAGATTTTTCAGGCCGCCAAAGCCATAGCCCAGGCCCAAACGGGCGGCGGGCACGGCGAATTGGCTGTTCTCCGCCGCGATGCGGATATCGGCGGCCAGGGATACCGCGACGCCGCCGCCGATGCAAAAGCCCTGGATCATGGCGATCAGGGGCTTTTGAAAGGTGACCATGGCTTTGTGCGCCTGGGCCGTGGCGGCGCTGTAGCGGGCCTCCGATTCAGCCGAATTCCGGTTCTCGGCAAATTCGGAAATATCGGCGCCCGACACGAAGGCTTTCTCGCCCGCGCCGGTCATGACCACCACCCGGATCTCATCATCGGCGGCGAAATCCGCCATGATCTCGGACACCGCCTCCCACATGGCCAGGGACACGGCATTGCGCCGTTCGGGATTATTGAAGGTCATCCAGCCAACGCCGTCTTTCTTCGCTGCGATCATCTTGTCGGTCTTGAGTTGCATGGGAGGGGAAACTTTCATGTTTGATGTCCGGGAACCCCTTTTTAACGCAAGGGGACGGTGGACGCCATTTTCATCTGGCTAAGTCTGGGGCATCATGGGGGAAATTCATTGGGAGAGATATCATGCGGGCGCTGATCTGCCGGGACTGGGGCGAAATCGACACGTTGGAAATGGCGGATATCCCGCCCCCCGAACCGGGGCCGGGGCAAATTCTGCTGGATGTGGTGGCAAGTTCGGCCAATTTCGCCGACAGCATCATGGTGGCCGGCAACTATCAGACCAAGCCGGCCTTTCCCTTCGCACCGGGGCTGGAGGCGGCGGGGCGCGTGGCGGTGGTGGGGCCGGGCGTCGAAAATTTCAAGCCTGGCGACCGGGTCATGGCGAAGCTGGCCCATGGCGGCTTCGCCGAACAGGCCGTGGCGGAGGCCGGGGAAACCTGGCCCTTGTTCGACGGCATGGATTTCGCCCTGGGCGCGGCCTTCGCCGTGGCCTATCTGTCGGCCCATGTGGCGATGCGCTGGCAGGGCCGCCTGGAAGCGGGCGAGACCTTGTTGGTGCTGGGGGCCGCGGGCGGTTCGGGCCTGGCGGCGGTTGAAATCGGCAAGGCCATGGGCGCGCGGGTGATCGCGGCGGCCAGTACGGAGGATAAATTACAGGCCGCCCGGGAACATGGCGCCGACGAGGCGGTGAATTACACGGAAGAAAATCTAAAGGACCAGGTCTTGGCCCTGACGGCAGGCGAAGGCGCCGATGTCTGTTTCGATCCCGTGGGCGGGCCGTTGTTCGACAGCGCCCTTTCATCCCTGGGCTGGGGCGGGCGCTTCATCCATTTCGGCTTTGTCGCCGGCGTGCCCCAGGTGCCGGCCAACCGCTTGCTGGTGAAGCACCGCTCCGCCATGGGCTCTTCCCTGCGCTATTTCCAAGCCCGCCGGCCCGATCTATTGGCCCGGTCCATGGAAGAGTTGGCGGATTATTTCGGCAAGGGAACCCTGCGCCCCATCATCAGCCACCGCCTGCCCCTGGAACAGGGCGTTGAGGCCCTGCGCCTTTTGACCGAGCGGCGGGCGATCGGCAAGGTGGTAGTCGATGTAGCCCCCGAAGTGGAGGACAAATAAATGACCCTGCATGTAAGAGATCACGGCGCGCACATCGCCATCATCACCATGGATAATCAGGCCAAGCGCAATGCCCTCAGCCGGGACGATTTGCGGGATTTGGGGGAGCTTTGGCTGCGCCTGCAGGACGGCCCCCACCGCTGCCTTATTCTGACCGGCGCGGGGGAGAAATCGTTCTGCGCCGGGGCGGATCTATCGGGGGATCTGTCCGCCGGGCCGGAATTGTCCGAGATGATCCACAAGGGCCTGTTGAAGTACGGCGTCTACCGCAAACCGATCATCGCCGCCGTGAACGGCGATTGCGCCGGTGGTGGGATTGAGTTGCTGCTGTCCACCGATATCCGCGCCGCCGCGCCCGAGGCCCGCTTCGGCCTGCCGGAGGTGCGCTGGGGCGTCTATCCGTTCGGCGGCGCGGCCCTACGCCTGCGCCAGCAGATCGGCCATGTGCACGCCATGGAATTGATCCTGGGCGGCCAGTTGATCGATGCGGAGGAGGCCGCGCGCATCGCCCTGATCAACCGGGTGCTGCCCCGCGATGAACTGATGCCCTGGGCGATCAAAACGGCGGCAACCATCGCCGGCAACAGTCCCATGGCGGTGCAGGCCGTGAAAGAACAGATCAGCGCCACCGATGACGCCCTCAACCGCCCCCGCGAGGCGTTGGAACAGGTCTTGGGCGACCGCGTGCGCGCCAGCCCCGATTTCGCCGAGGGCATCGCCGCCTTTCAGGAAAAGCGGCGGGCTGAATATGAGTAAAATTTTATTTGAGAAGTTCTGATTTTGCGTCAAGCCTATCCGCCCTGCGCTATCTCATTGGCTTCCCGACCTGACAGTCATGGAACCGATCGACTTCCGAGGTGAGCCGCGCCTTGTCACCGGATCATCAATCTGATCCGCAAAATTGGCAAAATTCCGTTATCGGGGAAATATCATCAAACGGCACCATGGCATTCGCTGCCATGATCCATGCCGTCGCGATGTTTTGGATAAATATCTGAACCAGGACATCAGATCGCTGACTATTTTGCACTTTTATTCAGGATATTTTAATGGTTTGAATACGATACTATAAAGGTCAAAATCAAAAAGAGAGAAAATACGAAATAATTCAGTGCCTGATAGTCTGAGGCGTCTGTGCAGACGGATTTCGTATGACATTTTGATCATTCCGGGCCGAAACCTAAGCGTTAGACGCCAGTTAGAAATTGAGGAAAGATAGTCATGGAATCGAAATCCCAAAATTCGCCCTTCAGCCGGCGCTCCGTTCTGAAATACATGGCGAGCGCGGCCGCGACCTGCCCTACCTGTCTATCCGCCGCCTCGGCGTTTGCGTCCGAGCAGAAGGCCGCCGCCGTAGCCCCCATGGGCCACGGCGCGGCCCATTGGAGCTACGGCGGCGATACCGGTCCCGAACATTGGGGAGATCTAAACGCCGGCAACAAGGTCTGCTCCATGGGCTTTCAGCAATCGCCCATTGATCTGCGCGCCGCCATTCCCGCCAGCCCGGGGCGCATCGCGGTCAACTACAAGCCGACCACCTTGCGGGTCGTCAACAATGGCCACACCATTCAATGCAACACCGATCCGGGCAGTACCATGAATTTGGACGGCGACACGTTCCGTCTGTTGCAGTTCCATTTCCACCATCCTTCCGAACATGCCTTGGATGGCCGCCGGTTCGACATGGAATGCCATTTCGTACACGTCAACGACGCCGGCACGCTGGCCGTGTTGGGCGTCTTCATAGAACCAGGCGGCGAAAACAATGCATTGGCGCCCATCTGGCATCACATGCCTCACAAAGCCGGCGGAGAGAAAAAAGTCTCCTCCGTGCATATCGACCCAAACCGTCTGCTGCCCGCGAACCGGCAGTATTTCCGCTATCTCGGCTCGCTGACCACGCCGCCATGTTCGGAAAAGGTGATCTGGTCCGTCTTCAGCCAGCCGATCCAGGCCTCCACCGCCCAGGTCGGAATATTCGCCGGGCTGTTCGATATGAATGCACGCCCCCTGCAGGGCCTGCATCGCCGCCTGCTACTAAAAAGCGGCTGACACCAACGCCGATTTTCGAATGGGTGTAAAAAGGTACAAGTAGGAGTTGAGACAATGAGCGCGAAAAACGAAACGAAAGAAACCACGGAAACCCGCGCAAAGTCGGGTTTGCTAAACAGCGTCAAGGTTAAGACCAAGGTGCTATCGGGCTTTGGCATCATTCTGCTGTTGTTGGCCACGGTCGCCGGCATGGGATACACCAGTTTGGTGGCCATCAATCACGAAATGGATTTGTATAATCACGAGGTCGATGAAGCAGAAGCGGTCGCCCAAATCGAGGCGCATTTCTTCGAGCTGGAAATCTATGTCCGTGAATTCGCCGCCACTTCCAACATGGAAGACGCCAAGAAGGCGCGTGAAACTGCCATTGATGTACAGGCGAAAATCGCCGCCGCCTTGAAACTGTTTAAGGATCCGGACCAACTGGCGACGATGCAGGAAATCAAAGGCAACGTTGAACTCTACGTCAAGGACTTTGAAAAAGTTGTCAAGCTGGATCAACGGTTTGAGAAGTTGATCCACGAGGTCCTCGACCCGGTTGGCGATCTGTTCATCCATAATCTGGACAAGATGCTGGATGAAGTTGTCCGAGAGGGTAATTCGGACGCCGCCGTCTATATCGGCGCGGCGCGGGAGCATGGTCTGCAGGCGGAAGTCTACGCCAACATCATGATTGGCCGAAAAGACGATAGTTTCTCCCAGAAAGTCCATCAAGAGTTCGAGGAAGTACGCTCCGCCCTCAATGCTCTGGGCTCGGCGCTGCGCACGGCGGAGGAAAAAGCGCTGTTCGCCACGTTGAACGAAGAGTTCGCGACCTATATCAAGGCCTTTGAAGAGGTCGTGGCGGACGAACACGAAAGCTCCAACCTGGTGCATCATGAGATGGACGATGCGGCCAAGCAACTGATCAATGATGTCGACTCGGTCGTCGAGGCGGTGCACACCGAAGGCGCCGAGGTCAAAGCCGAAACCGTGGCTATGATCGAGAACGCTGAACGGACGATGCTGATCCTTAGCATCGGCGGCTTGGTCCTGGGCATCGTACTGGCCTGGCTGATCGGCAATGGCCTTACCAAACCGGTCACGGCCATGACGGAAGCCATGCAGCGCTTGGCGGGCGGCGACCATGAAACGGAGATCCCCGCCCGTAACCGCGGTGATGAGATCGGCGCCATGGCCGGCGCGGTGCAGGTCTTCAAGGACAACGCAATCGCCGTCAAGCGCATGGAAGAGGAACAGGAGCAACAACGTCTGGAAACCGAGAAGCGGGTGCGAGATGAGCGCCTTCAGCTTGCTGATAATTTCGAAAGTGCGGTGATGGGTATCGTGCAGTCGGTGGGCGATGCCGCCGGCTCGATGAGCAGTTCTGCCGAACAGATGCGCGTCATTGCCGGACGAACTTCCGAACAAGCGGCCATGGTTTCCTCCGCCTCGGTCCAGGCCAGCGCCAATGTGCAGTCCGTCGCCACGGCGACAGAAGAAATGTCGGCTTCGGTGCAGGAAATCACCCGCCAGATTGTTTCATCTTCGGAAGTCTCCAGCAGCGCGGTGACGGAGTCCAAGCGCGCCATGGAGCAGGTCCAGGGTTTGGCGGAGGCGTCCCAGCGGGTCGGCGAAGTGGTCAGCCTGATCAACGACATCGCCAATCAGACCAACCTGCTTGCCCTGAACGCCACCATCGAGGCGGCTCGGGCGGGTGATGCGGGCAAGGGTTTTGCCGTGGTCGCCTCGGAAGTGAAGAACCTCGCGAGCCAGACGGCCAAGGCGACGGAGGAAATTTCAGGCCAGATTGCCGGCATCCAAGACGCCACGGGTTCCGCCGTCACGGCCATCGAAGGAATGTCGGGCACCATCGAGCAGATCTCCGAAATCGGAAATTCGATCTCGGCGGCGGTGGAGCAGCAGGACGCTGCAACCCAGGAGATCGCCCACAATGTGCAGGTGGCCGCCCAGGGCACCGAGGCCGTCACTTCGAACATCAACGAGGTCAATGACGGTGCCCAGGAGACCGGCACCGCCGCCGGCGAGGTGCTGCAGGCGACCAACGATCTATCCGAGCAGGCCGTCTCCCTGAAGCAGGAGATCGACAACTTCCTGAATTCCGTCAGGGCCGCCTAACCGCGGCTCAGCGCCGGAGGAGGACGACAAAACCCGTCAAATCGGCGGGGTTTGTTGCTGTAGGGGGCTATTAAATAATTCGTGTAGGCGATTGCGCTGCAGTTTTTCCGTTGAGGTCACGGGCAGTTGGTTCGCGGTGACAAAAACGAAACGCTGCGGCACCTTGTAGGCGGCCAGGGATCGCCGGCAATGGGTCTTCAATTCCGCCTCGTCCGCTGCCGCGCTTGGGTTCAGGATCACCACGGCGCCGATGGCTTCATCGAGGCGGTCATCCGCCAGGCCGGTGACGAAGACGGATTCGATGGCTTCGTGTTCCCGCAACACCGCCTCGATCTCCGCCGGGGCGATATTGATGCCGCCGCTTTTGATCAATTCCTTGCGCCGGCCGCGAAAGTGGATCCAGCCCTTTTCGTCGAGGCGGCCCAGATCGCCGGTCAACAGGAAGCCATCGCCGGTCATGGCGTCCGCTGTGGCGGCGGGATCGTTCAGATAGCCTGGCGTGATATGGCCGCGCAAGGCGATCTCACCAACCTCGCCCTGGGGCAGGGGCTGCCTGGTTTCCAGGTCCAGTACGCGCAGTTCGACCCCGTCCATGGGTGCGCCGCTGGCGGCCAGACGGTCGGCAAGGGGCGCATGGCCGTCCGTCACGCAGGAGTTGCCGTAGCCCTCCGTCAGGCCATAGACGTTGCAGATTTCATGGACGCCCAGGTCGACGATCATCTGCATTTGCTCCGGCGTGCCGATGGCCGCGCCCGTGCGCAGGCTGGACAGATCCCGCGTCGACCGGTCCAGGTGCTCGGTCAGGGCCAGGGCGATGTTGGGGGTGCCGTAGAACACCGTGCAGCGCTCCGCCTCGATCAGGCGCAGGGCCTCGCCGGCATCGAAATGGTGTTGCAGGACGACTGAGCCGCCATGGGTCAGCAAGGCGAACAGGGCATTGACGCAGCCGAATGACCAGAACAGGGAGATGCCGAACCACAACTTGTCGTCGGCGCTCAGATGCATGCGTTCGCCGACCGGCCACATATTGTTGATCAGACCGGAATGCTGTAACGGCACCCCCTTGGGCCGGGCCGTGGTGCCGGAGGTATAGAGAATGCAGGCCACATCATCGGGCTTGGCGGTGGACCAGATTC
>JAPYPT010000404.1 GCA_029937535.1 Alphaproteobacteria bacterium | reverse complement strand
CCATATGCTGCATGTCTTGCGGCGCAATGTGAACATGCAGATCATGCTGTTCAACAACGAGATTTATGGCCTGACCAAGGGGCAGTATTCGCCAACTTCGCCCATAGGTTACCGCTCGCCCTCGACGCCCATGGGCTCCCTCGACCGGCCGTTGTCGCCGTGCCTGTTTGCCCTGGGCGCCAACGCGACGTTCATCGCCCGTGCGGTGGATACGCAGCAAAAACATATGCCTGGCGTCCTGAAGCGGGCGCATGCCCACCAGGGCGCTTCCTTCGTGGAGATCTATACTAACTGCATCGTCTACAATGATGGTGTCTTCTCTTCCTTCGCCGAAAAGGGTACGGCCGCGGAGGGCGAATTGCTGCTCGAACATGGCGAGCCGATGATATTTGGCAATGACAGCGACAAGGGCATCCGCATGACACCCGGCGCCCTGGCCTTGGAAGTCGTCCAACTGGGCGTCGATGGCATCGGGGTGGATGATTTGCTGCGTCATGACGAAACCAACCGGGTCATGGCCGGTCTGCTGGCGGGGATGCACAATCCGGAGTTTCCGGTTGCGGTGGGGGTGTTGTACTGCGAACCGGCCCAGGCCTATGATCAGGCGGTGTACGAGCAAGTCGATGCCGCCCGCGCGGCCAACGGCAAGGCGGACATGAACGCGCTGCTGCGTGGTGGCGCGACCTGGACCGTCGGAGGTTAGACGGTAAAAAAAATAAAGAGTATTTTGGGGGAGGTTGTCCATGCCCATTCGCGTGGCTATCGTGGGTTCGGGCCCAAGCGGGTTCTATACGGCTGAGGCGTTGGCGAAAGCGGAGGCGGATTGCGAGATCGATATGATCGAACGTCTGCCAGCACCTCATGGTTTGATTCGCTATGGCGTGGCACCCGACCATCAAACCACGAAGAACGTTTCGCGGAATTTCGACAAGACGGCGGTGCGGGATCAATTCCGTTTTTACGGCAATGTGGATATCGGCGGCGATGTCAGTCTGGCTGACCTGCGGGAGATGTATGATGCCGTGGTTCTGGCCATCGGCTCGCCGGAAGATAACAAACTGGGCATTCCCGGCGAGGACAAGCAGGGCGTCATTGGCTCCGCCGCCTTTGTCGGCTGGTACAACGGACATCCCGACTTTGTTGATCTGGACCCGGATCTGAATTCCGCCAATGTCTGCGTTATCGGCAACGGCAATGTGGCCATTGATATTGCCCGGCTGTTGGTCAAGACCAGGGATGAACTCTCACCATCCGATATTACCAACGCCTCTCTCGATGCCTTGCAGGCCTCCTCCGTCACGGACGTTTATATGCTGGGACGGCGCGGGCCGGTGGAGGCGAAATTCACCAACGTTGAACTGCGCGAGATGGGCAAGCTGGAAAACTGCGTGCCGCAAATCGATGGCGCGGTTATTCCCGACGGCGTGCCGGATGACGATGAAATGTCCGACCGGGACCGCCGCCTGCGGGAGCGGAATTTGGCCACGCTGCGGGAGTTTGTCCCGCGGCAGGCGGACGAATTTGAAAAACGCGTGCATTTCCAATTCTACGCCGCGCCCCGGGAAATCCTGGGCGGGGACAAGGTTGAGGGGGTCCGTCTGGAACGCACCCAGGTGGTGGACGGCCGGGCCGTGGGAACGGGCGAATTCTTCGAGATCGAGACCTCCCTGGTTCTGCCCGCCGTGGGCTATCGCTCCTCGGGCCTGGAAGGTTTGCCGTTCAACGAGGACTGGGGCGTCGCCATTAGTGATGACGGCCGGGCCGGCGAGGGACTTTATGTGGTCGGCTGGATCAAGCGCGGCCCCACGGGCGTCATCGGCACCAATCGTCCCGACGGCCAGCAAGCCGCCAAACAAATTCTCGAGGATATACCCGAAGGGGCCAAACCGGGGCGCACGGCGCTGGAAGCCGCGCTCTCGGCCAAGGGCACCAGGATCGTCAGCTACCCGGATTGGCAAACGCTGGATGCCCACGAGAAGGCCCAGGCCCGTGAAGGCGCGCCAAGAGAGAAAATAATTGTCGTGGCGGACATGCTGGAGCTTCTGGACGGCGCTTAGGCCCTCGCGTAGGCTTGGGCCATGGCAAGCTATCATCGCCCCACGGAACTATCCCATGCGTTTTCCGCCTTGGCCGCGCAAGACCTGACCGTGATTGCCGGCGCCACGGATTATTTTCCGGCGCAAGTGGGCCAGTGGACAGACCATGACATTCTGGATTTGAGCGCGATCGGGGAACTTTCCGGTATCTCGTCGAGCGATGATTATTGGCGTATCGGCGCCATGACCACTTGGCGCGATCTTATGGATGATCATGATCTGCCAATCTGTTTCGATGGCCTGAAGGCCGCCGCCCGCCAGGTCGGCGGGGCGCAAATTCAGAATACCGCGACGATCGCCGGGAATTTGTGCAACGCATCGCCGGCGGCGGACGGCGTCCCGCCTTTGTTGAGCCTGGACGCCCGGGTCGTCGTCGCGGACCGCGGCGGGACTCAGGAACTCGCTCTGTCGGACTTCATGCGAGGCAATCGCCGCACGGCCCTGGAGCGGGGGCAACTACTGACGGAGATCCTGGTGCCCAAGGCCCTGGCAACGGGTCGGAGCGGCTTTATCAAACTGGGCGCCCGCAGCTATCTGGTGATTTCCATTGTCATGGTGGCCGGCCTTGTGCTGCTGGATGAGCGTGGCAGGGTGCGCCAAGCCAATCTATCGGTGGGCGCCTGTTCGGAAATCGCCCAACGGCTGCCTGCTTTGGAGGCCGCGCTGATTGGCCAGACGTTGTCGGATTTGCCCGACGATCTGGTCAGCCCGGCGCATTTCGAACATCTCTCCCCCCTTGATGATCATCGCGGCACCGCCGCCTACCGTTTGGATGCCGCCGCCACGTTGATCAGCCGCCTGTTGGGGGAGTTGAGCCAGTGAACGATGGCCGGGTGACCCTGAATTTCTTTCTGAACGGTTCCCGGCGCCAGGAACGTTTACGGCCCATGGCGCGGTTATCGGAAACCTTGCGCGAGGATTTTGGCTACACAGGCGTCAAGGTGGGTTGTGACGCCGGCGATTGCGGCGCCTGCACGATATTGCTGGACGGCCGTCAGGTTTGCGCCTGTCTGGTGCCCACCGCCCGCATCGACGGCGCCCTGGTGGTCAGCGCCGAAGGGATGATGGCCAACGGCTTTCTCAACCGGGTACAGCACGCGTTCCTGCGCCATGGCGCGGTGCAATGCGGGGCTTGTATTCCGGGTATGTTGGCGGCGGCGACGGATATTGCCGCCGCCCATGAAAATCCAACGCGCCAGCAAGTCCGCGAT
>JAPYPT010000403.1 GCA_029937535.1 Alphaproteobacteria bacterium | reverse complement strand
GGCTGGTGCTGCAGACCCTGGCCGTGGCCCTGGGCTGCCTGCTGTTGCCCCATACGCCGGTTTTTCAGGGCCTGCTGCCACCCCTCGCGGATCGCCTGGCGGCGGGGTTTTGCTGGCTGTGGTTCATCAATCTGTTCAATTTCATGGACGGGATCGACGGCATTACGGCGGTGGAGGCCGGCTGCATCGGGATCGGCATCGGTTTGGTGACGGCAACCACGGGGGTTGCGATGGATCTGACATCCCCCGCCGTCATCGCGGCCGGCGCGGCCGTGGGCTTCGGTTTCTGGAACTGGCGGCCGGCAAAGATATTCCTGGGCGATGTGGGCAGCGTCGGCCTGGGCTTTTTGTTGGGTTGGCTGTTGTTGTCCCTGGCGGCGTCCGGGCAGTGGCCGGCGGCGCTGTTGCTGCCCCTGTATTACCTTGCCGATGCGACCTGGACCCTAGCGCGGCGCATGGTGCGGGGCGAAGTGTTCTGGCGGGCCCATCGCTCCCACTTCTACCAATATGCAGTGCGCCGCTGTGGCGATCATGGCCGGGTCGCGCTGTCGATCCTGGGCTGCAATGTCGTCCTGATCGGTGCCGCCCTGTGGGCCGGATTTGACACGGGCAACTTGAGTTTTTGGCCGGCCCTGGCCTTGGGCGGTGTCGCGGTGGCGCTTTTGCTATATTATTTCGCCACCATGAAGGCGGTGGAAGAGGCAAATTGATCGTGGGCTGGCTAGGGCGCATCAACAAGCGCATCGCGGTGGTGGCGGTGCATGACGTCTTCATGGCCATGCTGTCGTTCGAGCTGGCGGTCTGGTTCCGCTATCAGACCTATGGCAAGCCGCAGGATTTTTTCTTTCTCTGGCACGGCACCGCGATCTTCACCATTGTCTGCTTCGGGGTCTTTTGGCGCATGGGGCTGTACCGGGGCATTTGGCACTATGCCTCGCTCTCGGACCTGATCGCCATTATCAAGGCCGTTACCCTGGCGATCCTGATATTTCTGCCCGTGATGTTCGTCATGGACCGCCTGGCCAATTTTCCGCGCAGCGCGATGTTCCTGAACTGGCCCCTGCTGGTGGTCCTGCTGATGGCCTCGCGACTGTTGTACCGGTTTTCCAAGGACGGCGATCTGAGGGCGGTGTTCGAGCATACCGACGATGGCCGGGTCCCCGTGCTGTTGATCGGCGCGGGCGATGAGGCGGAGACATTCATCCGTGGCCTGGCCCGTGACCCCGTGGCCAGCTACCGCGTGGTCGGCATCGTCGACCACAAACGCAGCCGCATCGGACGGGATATTCGCGGCGTCACCGTCATGGGCGGGCTGGACGAGATCGAGGACATCGTCAAACGGCTGGCGGCCAAGGGCCGCAAGCCGCAACGCCTGATCATCACCTGGTCAAGGTTGGACGGCGCGGCCATCGGCGCCTTGCTGGAACAGGCTGAAAGCCTCGGTCTGACCCTCGCCCGCATGCCCCGTTTGACGGAGTTTCAAAGCGGCAAGGGAGAGCCGAAGCTGGAAGTCCAACCGGTGCAGGTGGAGGATCTGCTGGGCCGGCCGCAACAGGTGCTGGACCGGGACGCGATGCGGTCCCTGATCGCCGGCCGGCGGGTCCTGATTACCGGGGCGGGCGGCACCATCGGTTCGGAACTGGCGCGCCAGATCGCGGCCTACGGGCCGGCCCACGTCAGCCTGCTGGACAACGGCGAGCATGCGCTCTACCGGATCGATCTGGAATATGGCGAGCTTTGGCCGGACCTACCGCGCCGCGCGGTGCTGGGCGATGTGCGGGACGGCGCCCGCCTGGCCGTGGTCTTTCAACGGGAACGCCCGGACCTTGTGTTCCATGCCGCCGCCTTCAAGCATGTGCCCATGGTAGAGGAAAATCCCAACGAGGGCGTGCTGACCAATGTCATGGGCACCGCCAACGTGGCCCGTGCCTGCCAAGCGGCCGATGTTAAGGTGATGGTGCAGATATCCACCGACAAGGCGGTCAATCCGACCTCCGTCATGGGGGCCTCGAAACGCATCGCCGAGATGATTTGCCAGGGTTTAAGTCTATCCTCCACGGCTTGCCGTTTTGTCACCGTGCGCTTCGGCAATGTTCTGGGCTCCACCGGCTCGGTCGTGCCCCTGTTCCAACGGCAGTTGGCGCGCGGCGGGCCCCTGACCGTCACCGACCCGGAGGTCACCCGCTATTTCATGACCGTCAGGGAGGCGGTGGAATTGGTGCTGCAAGCCACCGCCGCCGCGCCGGCGGGCGACGAAGGAGGCAAGATATTCGTTCTGGATATGGGCGAACCGGTACGCATTCTGGATTTGGCGCGGCAGATGATCCGCCTGGCCGGCCTGACGCCGGAGGTCGATATCCCCATTACCTTCACCGGTCTGCGCCCTGGCGAGAAATTGTTCGAGGAACTGCTGCACGATGGCGAAGCGCCCCAGCCGACCCCCGTGGCCGGGGTCAATCTGGCGGCGCCCCGGGTCATCGATCATGAATTGCTCAGCGCCCAGGTGGACAAACTGGCCCAGGCCGCGGCAGCGCGGGATACAGCGCAAACCCTGGCCCTGATTCGCCACCTGGTGCCCGAAATGCAAGCTGCCGCCAATCCGCCGGCGGCCGAAAAGTCCGCCGCGCAAGCGGAGTAGCGGAGTGGCTTTGGCGGCGGCGGAGGCCGTGCTATAGGGCCCACGATGGATTTTTTGCAGTAGCGGGAGTAGACCATGTCCACAGCGCCATCCGGTGATCTGGTTGTCATTAAGCGTGCCCTGATTTCAGTTTCCGACAAAGGCGGATTGGAGGATCTGGGCCGTGCCCTGGCGGGCCACGGGGTTGAAATCCTGTCCACGGGCGGCACGGCCCGCGCTCTGGCCGAGGCCGGCATTCCGGTCAGAGAGGTCAGCGACCATACCGGTTTTCCCGAAATGATGGATGGCCGCGTCAAGACACTGCACCCGAAAGTACACGGCGGCCTGTTGGCCCTGCGCGATGATCCCGAGCACGCCAAGGCCATGACGGATCATGATATCGGCGCCATCGATCTGCTGGTGGTGAACCTCTACCCGTTCGAGGAAGCGGTGGCCAAGGGCGCCGATTTCGCCACCTGCATTGAAAATATCGACATCGGCGGCCCGGCCATGATCCGCTCCGCCGCCAAGAACCATGCCTATGTGACGGTGCTGACCGATCCCGCCGACTACGCCCCGGTGATCGAGGCCATGGCGCAACAGGGCGGCGCCACGGATGGTGAATTGCGGCAACGTTTGGCGGCCGCGGCCTATGCACGGACGGGCAGCTATGATGGCGCCATCGCGGCCTGGTTCGCG
>JAPYPT010000080.1 GCA_029937535.1 Alphaproteobacteria bacterium | reverse complement strand
AATTGAATGCGGATAAGTTGCTCGATCTTAAAGGTTTTAGCGCATGGCCTCGCGGTCAATTGAACGCGACATGCGCTAGAACCGCACCGGGACGTTGCGGGCGCCGCGCACTTGGCCGGCGGCCCAGGTGACCGCGTCGGGATCGGTCAGCTCGAATTCAGGAATGCGTTCGAACCAGGTTTGCAGGGCGACTTCCATCTCCATGCGGGCGAGGTTGGAGCCGGCGCAGCGGTGAATGCCGATGCCGAAGGCGACGTGGCGGTTTTTCCGCCGGTCCAGGACGGCTTCGTCCGGGCATTCGAAGACGTCCGGGTCGCGGTTGGCGGCGGGCAAATTCAGCATCAGGCGGTCGCCGCGGGCGAAATTCGTATCGTCGTGTTCCACATCTTCCATGGCGATACGGGCGATGGAGACGGGTGCGTGCAGACGCAGCATTTCCTCGATCGCCGTGGGCCACAAGTCAGGCTCCCCGGCCAGCCGGCGCCGGTCGTCTGGGTGGGTGGCGAAATGCCAAAGGGAGGTGCCGATGGAACTCCACGTGGTATCGATGCCCGCCGTCAGCAGCAACAGGCACATGTTGATAACCATGGCGTCGGTCAAGGGAACGCCGTCCAGCTCCTTCAACAGCAGTTGCGAAATATAGTCATCGCTTGGCCTGGCCCGGCGCGCGGCCACCTCTTCGGCAAAGAAATTCATGATGTCCCGGCGGCTGCGGGAGCGAAGTTCAATGTCGGCCACGCCGAATTCCACAAAGCCGCGCACCCATTCGACGAACTGGTCGGCCCGGGTGGTGTCGATCCCCAGCATATGGGCGATGACCCGCGGCGTGATCTGCTGGGCGTAGTCCGCCGCGCCATCAGCCTCGCCTTTATCGATGAAGCCATCGATCAGGTCGTTGCATAGTTTTACGGTAAAGGGGCGATGCAGCTCCACGGCCTTTGGCGTGAAGAACGGCAGGATCAGCCGGCGCTGGGGAATTTGTTCCGGCGGGTCGGCGGAGATGGGGGGCAGCATGTGGGCGTGATAGTCCGCCAGCAGATCCGCTTCCGGCCGCATGGGCGAGAGCGAGGGCTGCCGGTTCGACAGTTCCGGCACCTTGCGGACCAGGGCTTGCACATCCTCGTACCTGGTGGCCATCCACATGCCGCCGAAGCGGTCCGTGTGGGCCATGGGGCAGCGTTCCCGCAGGTCATTCCAGACCGGGCTGGGATCCTTGGTGTATTCGGCATCGAAAATGTTGAAGTCGGTGGTCCAGTCCGAGACCGGTTTTTGATCGTCCACGGTGCGCGCTCCCAATTCTCCCACTGTTTTGAACGGTATTTAACAAGGAGATGTTTGTCAATAGAAAATAATCATTGCCATATGGAAATGAAACGATTATTCTTTAAACATGAACATGGCGACAACAAATCTTCGCAAACCCGTGGTTGCGGTGCAGCGCGCGGTTGAAATCATGCGCTATTTGGGCAGCGCGCAGCGACCGGCCGGGGTCAACGAAGTGGCCCGCGCGTTGGGCATCGTGCCCAGCACCTGCCTGCATATTCTCAAGACACTGGATCATGATGGCATGGTCAGTGAAGACAAGGCGGCAAAAAAATATCAACTGGGTCCAACTCTGCTGCGGTTTGCCCGTGACATGGTCGGTTCGAACGATTTCGTGCGCAATGCCCAGACCTTGCTGGACCGGACCGCCGTGGCGCACCAGGTTACCACGGCCGCCGTGTGGCGCGAGGGGACGGATCGCATCATCGTGGTGGCCAAGGCGCACACGCCCTCGAATTTTTCCATCCACGTCAATATCGGCAGCCGTTTTCCGGCCCTGACCTCCGCTATCGGACATTGTTTCGCCGCCGCCTCCACGGATCCGCCGGCCCTCCTGAAAGCCGCCTTCGAGGATATAAAGTGGCAAACCAAGCCGGCCTATCCAGCCTGGCTTGAAGACGTCGCATCCGCCGCGAAAAATGGCTACGCGGTTGATGCCGGTCACTACATCGGTGGCGTCACCATTGTCGCCGCCCCGGTGCATGAAGCGGGGGGCATTTGTAATCGGGCTATTGTCGGTCTGGGCCTATCGGATCAACTGAAGGGCGAGGCGCTGTCATCCCTGGGCGAGGAGTTAAAATGTTCGGCCGAAAATTTGTCGGAACTTTACTCCGATGCCATTGTATAGGGCGTCCGCCGCGCACAACCCTTGGCCAACGGATTTACGAGCAGGCTTTGACCCATGCGGATAATTATTTTGTTGTTGATCTTGTTCTGCGTCCCTTCGCACGCATTTGCCGTGGACGAGAGAAATGCTGTCGGGATAAATGAGTGGAAGGTGCCCTGGGATGGGGGGCGACCGCGGGACCCGTACGTGGCGCCAGACGGTTCTGTTTGGTTTGTTGGCCAGCAAAACAATTATCTCGCGCGTTTTGATCCGCCGACCGGCGAATTCACGCGGCATCAATTGAAAGACAGCGCAGGTCCCCATAACTTAATCGTCGGCGCCGATGGCATCGTTTGGTATGCGGGAAACCGAAAGGGTTATATCGGCCGCTTTGACCATGAGACCCGCAAAATCGAGAGAATCCAGATGCCCGACGCGCGGGCCGGCGATCCCCATACCTTGGTTTTCGATGCCGATGAAAAGCATATTTGGTTCACCGTGCAATGGGGCAATTTCGTCGGCCGGCTCAGGCTATCGGACCGCGCCGTTGATCTGATCCCGGTTCTGATCGCCGATGCGCGGCCATACGGCATAATAGTGGCCCCGAACGGAATTCCGTGGGTCGCCCTTTTGGGGACAAATAATCTCGCCTCCATCGACCCGGCAACGCTCGGCTTGCGTCTTCACCCCTTGCCATACGAAGACGCCGCGCCGCGCCGCCTGGTGGCGACCAGCGGCGGTCAGATCTACTATGTGGACTATTCGCGCGGCTATCTCGGGCACCTCGACCCAGACAACGGAACGGTCCGCGAATGGGCAGCGCCGTCTGGGGCAAGTTCCGGACCCTATGCGATGGCCGTGGACCGTCTGGATCGTGTCTGGTTTGTGGAAACAGGCGAAACGCCCAATCATCTGATTGGCTTTTCAACCAGAACAAAGACCTATTTTTCGATTACCCAGATACCGTCGGGCGCCGGTTCGGTCCGCCATATGATTTTCGACGAAAACTCCCGCGCTATTTGGTTCGGCACGGACTACAGTACAATCGGCCGCGCCGCGGTGTTTACGTCCGGCCGCTAGAGCAACCCGCATTCAATTGGATTCAATTGAATGCGGATAAGTTGCTCTATCTTAAAGGTTTTAGCGCATGGCCTCGCGTTCAATTGAACGCGACATGCGCTAACCGCCGTGGCAGTGTTTGTATTTCTTGCCGGAGCCGCAAGGGCAGGCGGTGTTGCGGGGCACCTTGCCCCAGGTCGAGGGATCATCGGGGTCCTGGGTGGCCGCGGCCTGGCGGGTCCGCGCCGGTAGCGGCGGGGGTTGGGATCCGTTGGCGCCGTAACCGCCGTCACCCGCCATGACCAGGTCTTCCTCCGCCATTTCGTTCTGACCCGTCAGGGGGTCCAGATGCTCTTCCTCCAGCATCATCGGCGTGGGTTGCTGATCGGCAAAGAGGTTTTGTCCCGGTTCTGGCTGCAGCTCGATATGGGCCAGCACGCGGGTCGTGGTCTGGCGCAATTCGCCCAGCATGGTTTCGAACAGGGTGAAGGCCTCCGTCTTGTATTCGTTCAACGGATCACGCTGGCCGTAGGCGCGCAGCACGATGCCGCCGCGCAAATGATCCAGGGTCAGCAAATGCTCCTTCCAGGTTTGGTCGAGCAGTTGCAGCAACAGACCCTTTTCGACCATGCGCATGACATCGGGGCCGTAATTGGCGGCTTTTTCCGCCATGCGCCGGTCGGCCGCGCTGTTGATGCGTTTAAGGATTTCCTCGTCCGCGATGCCTTCCTCGGCGCACCATTCGGCAATCGGCAGATCCAGGCCAAAAACCTCCAAGGTCTCGGCCGCCAAGCCCTCGGAGTCCCATTGTTCGGCGTAGGCTTTTTCGGGGATATGGTGGGCCACCAGACCCTCGACCACTTCGCCGCGCATATCGGAGATGGTTTCGGCGACATCCTCGGCGTCCATCAGTTCCAGGCGCTGTTCGTAGATCACCTTGCGCTGGTCATTCATGACGTCGTCGTATTTGAGCAGATTCTTGCGCAGATCGAAGTTGCGGGCCTCGACCTTTTCCTGGGCTTTTTCCAGCGCCTTGTTGACCCAGGGGTGAATGATCGCCTCGCCCTCTTCCAGGCCCAGCTTGCGCAACATGCCGTCCATCCGTTCCGAGCCGAAGATGCGCATCAGGTCGTCTTCCAGGCTGAGGAAGAATTTCGAGGCGCCGGGATCGCCCTGACGGCCGGAGCGGCCACGCAACTGGTTGTCGATGCGGCGGCTTTCGTGGCGTTCGGTGCCGAGGATGAACAGACCGCCCGCCGCCAGCACCTTGGCCTTTTCGGCTTCAATCTCGGCCGTGATTTCCGCCACTTTGGCGGCATCAACGGTGCCGTCGTCGGCCGTTGCGTCCATGGCGATGCGCATGTCCAGGTTGCCGCCAAGCTGGATGTCGGTGCCCCGGCCCGCCATGTTGGTGGCGATGGTCAGGGCGCCCAAGCGGCCGGCCTGGGCGATGATATAGGCTTCCTGCTCGTGATGCCGGGCGTTGAGAACGTTGTGGGTAACCTTTTTCTTCTTCAACAGCTCCGAGAGCACTTCCGATTTCTCGATCGAGACGGTGCCGATCAATGCCGGCTGCCCGTTGACCTGGCAGTCCGCGATCAATTCGGCGATGGCGGCGAATTTCTCTTCTTCCGTGCGATAGACCTCATCGTCCATGTCATCGCGCACCATGTCCAGATGGGTCGGCACCTCGACCACGGCCAGCTTGTAGATCTCCAGAAATTCGCCGGCTTCCGTCATGGCGGTGCCGGTCATGCCCGAAAGTTTGGGATAGAGGCGGAAATAGTTCTGGAAAGTGATCGAGGCCAAGGTCTGGTTTTCCGGTTGAACCTCCACGTCTTCCTTGGCTTCCAGGGCCTGATGCAGGCCTTCCGAATAGCGCCGGCCTTCCATGGCGCGGCCCGTGAACTCGTCGATGATGATGATCTTGTTGTCCTTCACCATATAGTCCACGTCGCGCTGGAACATATGATGGGCGCGCAGGGCCTGGTTGACGTGATGCACGATGGTGACGTTTTCCATGTCATACAGGGTTTCCCCCTTCAACAAATCCACCTCGCGCAGCAGATCTTCCATGGTTTCTGCGCCATCCTCGGTGAAATTCACCGTGCGGGCCTTTTCGTCCTTTTCGTAGTCGCTTTCGGCCAACTTCGGCATCAGGACATCGACGGTTTGATACAGCTCGGAGGAATCCTCGGCCTGGCCGGAAATGATCAAGGGCGTCCGCGCCTCATCGATCAGAATGGAGTCCACCTCATCGACGATGGCGAAGTTGAAGGGCCGTTGCACCATGCTCGGCCGTTCGAACTTCATATTGTCGCGCAGGTAGTCGAAGCCGTATTCGTTGTTGGTGCCGTAGGTCACATCGCAGGCATAGGCGGCCCGGCGCTCGTCATCGTCCAAGCCATGCACGATGCAGCCCGTGCTCAGCCCCAGCTTGGCGAACACAACGCCCATCCAATTGGCGTCCCGTTGCGCCAGATAGTCATTGACGGTGACCACATGGGTACCCTTGCCCGAAAGGCCATTCAGATAAGCCGGCAGGGTGGCGACCAGGGTCTTGCCCTCGCCGGTGCGCATTTCGGCGATCTGGCCTTGATGCAGCACCATGCCGCCCATCAATTGCACATCGAAATGGCGTTGGCCCAGGGACCGCTTGGCGGCCTCCCGCACGGCGGCGAAGGCCTCGGCCAATAGATCATCCAGGCTTTCGCCATCCTGATGGCGGCGGCGGAACTCGTCGGTTTTGGCGGCCAGTTCGTCATCCGAGAGGGCCACGAACTCCGGTTCCAATGCATTGATCGCCGCGACTGGTTGTTCCAACCCTTTTAGAACGCGCTCATTGGAAGAGCCGAAAAGGCGCTTGGCGATTCCGCCTAAAATTGCCATCAATAATTCCCAAAATATCCTAAAAACCAACAAACAGGTCCACGCCCGCCCGGCAAATGGGGCGAGGGGATTTGCGACCAGTGAGACATAAGGGCCACTCGCGCCCCTGTCAACGGAACCAGGGCCCGCCGATGCCCATCATTCCTAGCAAAATGTGGTGTTTCACCAACGCAGACAATATGCCGATAATATTATGCCAGCCTTGGCCTTAACGCCTTGTGTACGGCTGCCCAATAATCGATATTGCGGCCCTATGCGATGGCATACCCGAAAAATCCTCTAACGGCAAAAGAAGGCCTTTTCCTCATGATAAAATTTTCTCTCGCGCCGTTGGCGGCTTGCCTGACGGCCGTAATGCTGGCCGCGGCCTCGCCGTCCTGGGCGGCTAGCCATGGCAAGACCCACGCCGCGCCCCCGGCCGACGATCAAGTCGTCGCGGAAGTGAACGGCAGCAAGATCCTGTTCGGTGATGTGCGCCTGGCCTACGAGAATTTACCGAAACAATATCAAGGCACGCCCATCGCCGAGATCTATCAGCCCTTGGTGCGGCAACTGATGGAACGGCGCCTTGTCCTGTTGGCGGCGGAGGCGGCGAATCTGGCTGCTGACCCGGTTGTCGCCAGCCGCATTCAACAGGCCCGGAGCCGCATTCTGGAACAAGCAATGTTGTCCAAGAAAGTCAACGCCGCCGCCACGGAAGGGGCGCTGCGGGCGCGCTACGACGCGGAAAAGGGCAATCAGAAAGGCCCTGACGAGATCCGCGCCAGTCACATTCTGGTGGAAACCAAGGAAGAGGCCGACGCCATTGTCGCGGAACTGAACAAGGGTGGCGATTTCGCCGCCATCGCCAAGGAGAAGTCAAAAGGACCCAGCGGCGTCAAGGGCGGTGATCTGGGCTATTTCACCAAGGACAAAATGGTGCCTGAATTCGCCAACGCGGCCTTTGCACTGAAGGCGGGCGAGGTGTCGGCGCCGGTGAAGACCGGATTTGGCTGGCATGTCATCAAAGTGGTGGACCGCCGCCAGGGCGAAGGGCCGTCGTTTGCCAAACGCGTACCCGAATTGCGCCAGGCACTGGCGCAAACCGTGGTCGCCGAACTGCTGGCGGAACTGTCCAAGGCGGCGGATATCAAGGTCTATAAGCTGGACGGCAGCCCCGTCGATGCCATGATGAAGCCGAAAAAAGCGGAGTAAGGCGAAGTGCGGGGGCCTGCTTGTAAGGGCTACTTGTAAGGCCCGACTTGTAAGGATCCGGGGGCCTGGGTACCATGCGGCGTTTTTACCGTGTGGATGTATCATGCCCGAATTGGACCTATCGCCACTGGCGCCCGCCCGTTTCCCCACTCTGCCCGTCATACCGGGCCTGCGTTTGGCCGCCCATGCGGCCGGTGAGCGTTACCGGCGGCGGGCCGATCTGACCCTTGCCGAACTGGCGCCGGGCAGCACCATCGCCGGCGTCTTTACCCGTTCCACCATGCCCGGCGCCCCGGTCCTTTGGTGCCGGAAGCACATTGCCCGGGGCAAGGCGCGGGCCATCGTCATCAACGCCGGCAACGCCAATGTCTTCACCGGACGCCAGGGCATGGACGATGTCGCCGCCACCGCCCGGGCGATCGCGGGGGCCGTGGGATGCAAACCGGGGGAGGTCATGGTCGCCTCGACCGGGGTGATTGGCGAAACCCTATCCGTGGACCGCCTGGTGGGCGCGGTGCCGCGCCTGCATGGCAAGCTGAAGGGTCAAGGCTGGCGTGCGGCGGCGAAGGCCATTTGCACCACGGATACCTATCCCAAAGGCGCCTCCGCGCGGGCGGAAATTGACGGCACGGTGGTGCAAATCGCGGGCATCGCCAAGGGCAGCGGCATGATCGCGCCGGACATGGCGACGATGCTGAGCTTTCTGTTCACCGACGCCACGTTGCCCGCCGATGTGCTGCGGGACCTTTTGCAATGGGCCAATGGTCAATCCTTTAACTGCATCACGGTGGATGGCGATACCTCAACCTCCGATACGGTGTTGTTGACGGCGACGGGGCAGGGCGCCAAGCACGCCAAGATTACCGACGCCAAGGATAAGCGTCTGGCGTCGTTCCGGGCGGCGCTGCTGTCCGTGATGGTGGATCTGGCCAAGCAAGTGGTGCGGGACGGCGAGGGCGCCTCGAAATTCATCACCATTTCGGTCTCCGGCGCCGCCTCGCCACGCGCGGCCCGGCGGATCGCCATGACAATCGCCAACTCGCCCCTGGTCAAGACCGCCATTGCCGGCGAGGACGCCAATTGGGGCCGCATCATCATGGCCGTGGGCCGGGCCGGGGAGCGGGCGGATAGGGACCGATTGGGCATCCAAATCGGTGGCGTGACGATCGCTGAGCGCGGCCACCCCCATCCTGATTATCGGGAAGCCCAAGTGGTGCCGCATATGAAGGGCCAGGAGATCGACATCGCGGTGGACGTGGGCGTGGGCCGTGGCGCGGCGGTGGTGTGGACCTGCGATCTGACCCACGGCTATATCTCGATCAACGCCGATTACCGCTCCTGATGCCGGGAACCCAGAATTTGGCGACACCGCTGCCCATGCTTCTGGTGGCCGCCGCCGCCCTGATCGATGTGGATGGCCGGGTGCTGGTACAACAACGCCCCGAGGGCAAATCCATGGCGGGCCTGTGGGAATTTCCCGGCGGCAAGGTCGAAGGGGCCGAAAGCCTGGAGCAGACCCTGATCCGGGAATTGAAGGAAGAGCTGGATATCGATGTGACCGAGGCCTGTCTGGCGCCCTTTACCTTCGCCTCCCACGCCTACGGGGAATTCCGTCTGTTAATGCCGCTTTTTGTCTGCCGGGTTTGGGAAGGTGCGCCGCGCGCCGTTGAAGGCCAGGCCATTCAATGGCTGCGGCCCATGCGCATGGGGGACCTGCCCATGCCGCCCGCCGACCGCCCCCTGGTCGCCATGTTGCGCGATCTGCTGTAGAGGGTCGTGCCCATGGCTCGCAATTCCCAACTGCCCTACCGCCCGCCGCTGCGCAGCGAAAACCTTGTCCTGCGGCCGTTGGAGCCGACGGATGCGAACGTGGTCGCGGAACTGGCGGGCGATTGGGAGGTGGCGCGCTGGACCTCCGACATTCCCCATCCCTATGACGCCACCATGGCCCGTGATTTCATTGCCTGGTCCCAAGATGAGCTGGCCAGCCGGCGACGCTTTATCCTGGCCATGGTGGCGCGGGCCAGTGGCGAGCTGGTGGGCATTATCTCGTTGACCTGTAACGGCGCCGAAGAGGGCGAAATTGGTTACTGGGTGGGCCGTCCCTATCAGGGCCGAGGCTTTGCCCGCGAGGCCGCCGGCGCCGTCATCGCCATGGCTTTCGACGCCCTGGCCCTGCGCCGGGTGGTGGCCGCCTGCCGGCCCGACAATGAGCCCTCTTGGCGGGTCATGGAAGGTTGCGGCATGGCCTATAGGGAAGCCACCCAGCGCTGGTCCATGGCGCGGCGGGTAACCTTCGAACTCTCCCTCTACGCCATCGACCGGCCGGATGAGGAGGAGGCGGGATGAGCCATAAAGTTTTCCGCTATGGCGGTGATTTCGCTGAAATACGCATCGCGCGGGCCCAGGGGAGTTATATTTTCGACCATGCGGGACGGGCGATCCTGGATTTCACGTCCGGACAAATGAGTGGTATTTTGGGCCATGGCCATCCGGAGATCGTTGCCGTGGTCAACCATATGGCTGCCAATCTGGATCATCTCCACAGCGGTTTCATTTCCGATCCGGTCGTCACCTTCGCGGATGACTTGACCGCCATGCTGCCGGACAGCCTCGAGCGGGTGCTGCCGCTTTCCACCGGGGGCGAAGCCAACGAGGCCGCCCTGCGCATGGCCAAGACCGTTACCGGTGGTTTCGAGGTGGTGGCCTTTGACCGCTCCTGGCACGGCATGACCGGCGGGGCCTCGGCGGCCACCTTTTCGGGCGGCAGACGGGGGCATGGCCCCACCCTGCCGGGCGTCTTGACGCTGCCCACGCCGCACGCCTACCGCTCGCCCTTCAATAAATCCGGGGACTATGACTGGCGGGCCGAGTTTGAATATGGCTGGGAGATCATCGACCGTCAAAGCACGGGCCAGATGGCCGCCGTGATCGTCGAGCCCATTCTCAGCTCCGGCGGCATTATCGAGTTGCCCGAGGGCTATCTCGCCGCCTTGCGGGACAAGACGCACGCGCGCGGCATGTTGTTGATCCTCGACGAGGCGCAAACGGGAATGGGACGGACCGGCGATCATTTCGCCTTTGAGCGCGACGGCGTGGTGCCGGATATTCTTAATCTATCCAAGACCCTGGGCGCCGGGCTGCCGTTATCGGCAACCATTACCTCTGCCGCCGTGGAGCAAGACTGTTACGACAAGGGTTTCCTGTTTTACACCACCCATGCCGCCGACCCCTTGCCGGCGGCCGTGGGCGCCAAGGTTGTGGAGATCGTCATCCGGGACCAATTGGCCAGCCGCGCCCGGGAGCTTGGCGATTATTTGAAGGCGCAGTTGGCCGATCTGCAACAGCGTCATGCCATTATCGGCGATGTGCGCGGCCGTGGCCTGCTGCTCGGCGTGGAATTGGTCACGGACCGCCAGACCAAGGCCCCGGCATCGGATCTCGGCATGGCGGTCAGCCAGCGGTGCCTGGAGTTGGGCGCCTGCCTCAACATCGGCCGCCGGGCCTCCGCCGGTGTCTTCCGCATCGCGCCGCCACTCACCGTCAGCCGGGACGAGATCGACAGCGCCATGGCCATATTCGATCAGGCCCTGGGCGAATGTGGAACGGTCTGAATTACCGCTTACAGAGGCCCATCAAGGCGGTTTTCTCGATCGTGTTGAAATGCAGCATGAAGCCGACCACGGCGGCGGAGGTGTCGGCTTCCACCGGCAGGGCATCCAGGCCAACCGCATGCAGGGTGAAAAGATAACGGTGGGGATGGTCGCCTTCGGGCGGGCAGGGACCGCCATAGCCCGGCGCGCCGAAATCCGTGCGGGTTTGCAAGGTACCCTCGGGCATGTTGCCACTGCCCGCGCCGAGGGCCAATTCGGCGACATCGGCGGGAATATTAACCGCGACCCAGTGCCAAAAGCCACTGCCGGTGGGGGCATCGGGATCAAAGCAGGTTAGGGCGAAACTTTTCGTGCCTTCCGGCGCGCCCGACCAGGATAGCTGGGGCGATTGATTGCCGCCCGCGCAGCCGAAGCCGAAGGCCTCGGACAGAATATGGTCGCTGCCAAGATAGTCGCCGTCCTTGAAACTCTGACTTGTCAGTACAAGCGTCATGTGCCGGTCCTCCCGAAAAATTGAACTGTCGTAGATTTCACTCATGCAGCCAGGAATGCAAGTATAGTCTGACATTGGCGTCTGAATTGGAAAGCAAATGACGGATATCAGCTATCAAGATCTGGCTTGGCCGGTGCGTGAAGACATCACCGCCGCCCACCGGCGGACCTGGGAGCGGCTCGGCCAACCGGGCACCTGGTTAACGGGCGGGGAGAGGGTCGCTATCGCTCATGAAGCCCGCGCCGCCATGGATTGCCGACTTTGCCGGGCGCGGAAAGAGGCGCTGTCGCCAAATGCCGTACAGGGCAGCCACGATCACGGCGCCCACCGGGCCGCGCAATTGTCGGAATTGGAGGTGGAGCAAATCCATCGCATCCGCACCGATCCGGGCCGTTTGAGCCGGGCCTGGTATGAAGGCCTGGCGGACGGCGGCATGATCGAGGAGCGGTATGTGGAGACCGTCGGCGTCATCGCCAACGTTGTCGCCATGGACACCTTCACCCATGCCCTGGGCCTGGACCCGTGGCCCCTGCCAGAGGTCCGGTCCGGCGAGCCAAGCCGGGCGCGGCCGGCGGCGGCACGGCGGCAAATGGCCTGGGTGCCGACCTTGGCGCCGGAAGACGCCATCGGCACGGTCGATGGAGAACTTTATGCGGGCCGGGCATCGGCGGCGCATATCTATCAGGCCATGAGTTTGGTGCCGGACGCGGTGACGGGTTTTTTCGATCTGGTGGTCAACCAGTATCTGCCGCCACAGGCGATGCGCGATTTCGATAACGAGTACCGCGCCATCAACCATGCACAGATCGAACTGGTGGCGGGCCGTGTTTCGGCCCTCAACCAGTGCGTCTACTGAACCACCAGCCATGGGCAGCTGCTCCGTGCGAGCGGCGAAAACGACGGTGGAGACTACGATCTTTCGGTGATGGTGGGTGATGGGGCGCCCAGCGACGGCGGCATTCCCAACGGTGCCAGGCTGATTCGCTTTGCAACGGCCGTTTTGGGTGATGAGCCGGAGGAATTGGCAGCGGCGCGGGACGATATTGCCGCGGCCATGGGCGGGGCGGCGCTGACCGACACGGCCGCCGTGGCGGCGTTGTTCAATGCCATCGACCGGGTGGCGGATGCGACCGGGATTCCCTTGGAAGACGTGAAGGCGGAAGCCACGGCGGACTTCCGCGCCGGTATCGGGATCGATGATTTCGCGGCCGCCTCGGAGAAGGGTCACGGTGCATAAATTCGGTCGCGGCAGCTTGTGCCATGGCGGCACGGGCTAGGCCGGCTTGTGGCCGCCGCGCCGCCATGGCACAAGCTGTTGGGGTGGGATGGCCTGACGAAAGGAAGCTTATGTTGAAATTGGCTCGTTACGCGGTGCTCGCCGCCGCCCTGGTCTTGATATGGCAACCCGCCAGTGCGCGGGAATTTAAGGCTTGGTTGGCGGAATTGCGCGCCGAGGCCCAATCCAGGGGCATTTCCGAGCAGATTTTGGACGCCGCGTTGGGCCAGATCAAGCCGATCCCCAGGGTCGTTGAGCTCGACCGCCGGCAAGCCGAATTCACGCTGACATTTGCCCAATACCGTGACCGCGTGGTGCCCGCCTCGCGCATCAAAAAAGGCCGGGCCAAGTTCAAGGCGAACCGCGCGTTGTTGGAGGAAATCGGCGCCAAGATCGGTGTCCAGCCCCGTTTCATCGTCGCCCTGTGGGGCATTGAAACCGATTTTGGCCGCGTCACGGGCGGTTTCAAGGTTATTCCGGCTTTGGCGACGCTGGCTTTTGACGGGCGGCGCAGCGCCTATTTCCGCAAGGAGCTTTTCAATGCCTTGCAGATCCTCAATGAAGGCCATATCACGCCCAAGGCCATGGTTGGGTCCTGGGCCGGGGCCATGGGGCAGTGCCAGTTCATGCCATCCTCTTTTCTGGCCCACGCCATCGACTATGACGGCGACGGACGGCGGGATATCTGGACCACGCGGCAGGACGTCTTCGCCTCGGCCGCGAATTATCTGGCCAAGTCCGGTTGGCGCGGGGATCAAACCTGGGGACGGGAAGTTACCTTGCCCGCCGGTTTCGACCGTGCCATGGCGGATCTGAAGGTGAAAAAATCCATTGGCGATTGGCAGGCCCTGGGCGTGCGCCGGGCGAATGGCGGCGATTTGCCCGAACGCCAGCTCGCCGCCTCCATCGTACTACCGGAAAAGGGCAAGATGTCGCCGGCTTACATGGTCTACAACAACTACCGAACCACCTTGCGGTGGAACCGTTCGACCTATTTTGCCCTGGCCGTGGGTCTGTTATCCGACGGCATCGGCGCGGGCGGATGAAGAACCTCGACAGACGGGGTGGCGATAGATGAGGGGATGGCAACTCATATCGTACCGGACGTTTTTGCGGCTGGTCCTTATATTGGCGGCCGCGCTGTCCCTGACGGCGTGCGCCGAAAGCCAATTGGCCGTGCATATGGCCAAGCAGTTTCAGCAGGCGGTCAATGGCGAGACGAAAAAACCCAGCGCCGGCGCCGGCACCTACAAGGTTGGCAAGCCCTATCAGGTCAGGGGCGTCTGGTACTATCCGCATGAGGATCGGCGGTATGACCAGACCGGCATCGCCTCGTGGTATGGTAATCCGTTCCACGGCCGGCGAACGGCGAACGGCGAAATTTATGATATGAACGCCCTGACGGCGGCGCACAAGACGTTGCCCATGCCAGTGCGGGTACGGGTCACCAACCTGGACAATGGCCGCTCGCTCATTCTCAAGGTCAATGACCGCGGCCCCTTTGTAAACGGCCGTATCATTGACGTCTCGCGCCGCGCCGCGCAGTTATTGGGGTTTCATAAACAAGGCACGGCAAAGGTGCGGGTGACACTCATCGATCCGGTCAAGCCGGAGGTTATCGCCAAGCGGGCAACGACGCCGGAGGAGCAGAAGAACGCCTTGCCCGCGTTGCCGCGGGAGGATGTCACCTCGGAAACCCTGCCGCCGCCGTCCGGCGTGAAACAGTCCAAGTCAGGGGACCGCTCCGGGCAGGCGCCCGTGCGGGTGGCGGATGCCGGTCCTATCTCGGCGGCGAAGCCGTCCGGGGATAAGGTGGAGCAACAGCCCGTGGGACCGTCCAGCATCTTTGTTCAGGCGGGGGCCTTTTCCCTTGCGACGAACGCCAACAGGCTGCGCGCGCAACTGGCCTATATCGGCCCCTCCAAAATTATCAACGTCTTTATCAAAGGTCAGGAAATGTTCCGCGTCCGTCTTGGACCGGTGTATAGCGTCCAGGCAGCCGACAAGGTATTGCAACAAATACTGGATAGTGGCATATCCAACGCCCGTATTATTATTGAATAGCGGACAAGAACGTAGGCTCATCGCCTATTCCGGGCTTTTGGAGAATTTGCCGTGCAAATACCGATTTACCAGATCGATGCCTTTACCAAAACGCCGTTTGGCGGCAATCCGGCGGCCGTATGTCCTTTGGAAGAATGGCTCGCGGATGATGTCCTGCAGGCCATAGCGCTGGAGAATAATCTTTCCGAAACGGCTTTTTTCGTGGCCGAGGGCACTGGCTATCGCCTACGTTGGTTTACCCCGGCGGTTGAGGTGAGTTTATGCGGTCATGCGACCTTGGCCACGGGCTATGTCATCCTCAACCATCTGATGCCCGGGACCGAAGAGGTCTCTTTCGAGACTTTGTCGGGCGCCTTGCGGGTGCGCCGGGACGGCGATGGTCTGGCCATGGATTTCCCCGCCTTGCCCGCCGGCCAGTCAATACCGGCCACGGCGGCCTTGATTTCGGCGATCGGCGCCATGCCATTGGACTGCTTTCCCATCCGGGAATTGCATGGCGCCCCCTATTTGTTGCTGGTCTATGAGACCGAGGCACAGATCGCGGAAATGTCGCCCCGATTTGGCAACTTGGGCGCCAATGTGATTGTTACGGCGCCGGGCGACAATGTTGATTTCGTCTCGCGTTTCTTCGCGCCGATGGCGGGTATCGACGAAGATCCCGTAACCGGTTCGGCGCATTGTACCTTGGCGCCCTATTGGGCCGATCGTCTGGGCAAGGACGAATTGACGGCGCGGCAGATCTCGGCCCGCGGCGGCGACGTGGGCTGTCGCATTGACGGCGACCGGGTCGTTCTAAGCGGACATTGCGCCTTTTACATGGAAGGCCGCATAGAGGTGCCCGGCTGAGCCAATCTAGAGCAATTTTCAATCAATCGGAGTCACCCAAGACGTATGTGGCGCGACCCAAGTGATTGGTTCAATTGCTCTATTCTTAAGAGTCCGAGCATGTTTAAAAAGAACATGCTCTAGGCTACTATGGCCCCATGAAGATCTACGAGGGCAAGCGGACGGGCGAACGGGTCACGGTCACGGTCGACGGGCAACCACTCGATGCCCGACGGGACCTGCGTGATTTCAAGGCCAGCGGCTTTGAATGGGGCTACGAAGGCAGCGGCCCCAGCCAATTGGCCCTGGCCATTCTGGCCGATCACGCCGATGCGCGCACGGCACTGGGCAACTACCGCCAGTTCGTGCAGATATTCATCGCCGAGATCGAGGGCGATAGCTGGCGGCTGAGCAGCGAGGATATCGATCAGCGCATCAGCGAAACGACGATCGTGCCCATGGACTTGAAAACCTTGATGCGCAAGGTTAAGGGCGAGATCTAGTACGGAGTAGAGTTTCCATGGATACCGTTACCGCGCTTATATCCGGGCTGTCGTCGGACCGAGGTGATGATACGGCGGTCATTTATCACGACGACCCCATCACCTTTGCCGAAATCGACGATATGGGCCGGCGCGCCGCGGGCTTTCTGGCGGACCTTGGCGTTGGCAGAGGCGACCGGTTGGCTTTGTGGCTGCCCAACTGCCCGGCTTATATCGCTCTCTGCCTTGGCTGTTGCCGTCTGGGCGCCATCGCCGTGGCGGTCAACACCCGGTTTCGCTCCGTTGAGGTTTCGGACATCATCCGCCGGTCGGGGGCGGAGATTTTGGTGATGTGGCCCGGCTTTCGGGAAATTGATTTTTTGGCCCTGCTGGCCGATGCCGACGCCGAGGCGCTGGCCGGGCTGAAGACCATCATCCTGTATGACGAGGGCGGTCAGGCCGAAGAAATTCCCGGCGCCGTGGGCCATTGCCGCCTGCTGGACTACAACGAACTGATCCAATGCCCCCCCCATGGCGATGATCACGCCACGCCCGAGGCGGGTTGCAATATCTTCACCACGTCCGGCACCACCAAGGCGCCGAAATTCGTGCTGCATTCCCAGGGCAGTATTTCCCGCCATGCCCGTTTGGTCGCCGATGGCTTCGGCTACAGCACATCGAATGGCGCCTTGTTGCAGATGATGCCCCTGTGCGGCGTTTTCGGGTTCACCCAGATCATGGCCGGCCTGGCTTCCGGCCAACCCACCGTCCTGACCGCCTCATTCGATCCGCAACAGACCATTGCGCTGTCGGCGCGCCACAACGTGGTCAATTTCAACGCCACGGACGATATGATCCAATCGATCCTGGATAACTCTTCCCTGGCCCGGCCCTTGCCCAATCTGCGCTTTGTCGGCAGCGCCGCCTTTGCCACCAATTACGCCGAACTGGCGGCCCGGGCCGAGGCCCGGGGCATACACATGGTCGGTCTGTATGGCATGAGCGAGGTCCAGGCCCTGTTTGCCGTGCAGCCCATGGCACTGCCCTTGGCCGAACGCATCGTGGGCGGCGGCCGGCCCATCAGCGAGTTATCCCAAGTCCGGGTGCGCGACCCCGACAGCGGCGAGTTGCTGGGCCCGGGTGCCGCGGGTGAGTTGGAATTGAAGGGCCCGTCGTTGATGAAGGAATATTACCTGAACCCGGAAGCCACGGCGGAGGAGTTCACGGAAGACGGCTACCTGCGTACGGGCGATCTCGGCCAATTGACCGAGGATGGCCGCTTCCTCTATCTCCAGCGCATGGGCGATGTCCTGCGTCTGGGTGGATTTCTGGTCAGCCCGGCGGAAATCGAACATCATTTGATCGAACATGACAGCGTGGCGGATGCCCAGGTGGTGGGCGTGACAACCGCCGCCGGCGCCATTCGTGCCGTGGGTTTCGTGATCCCGGCGAAAGGCGCGGAATTTGACGAGGATATCCTGCGCCAATATTGCCTGGACGGCCTGGCCCGTTTCAAGGCGCCGATCAGAGTTTTCGCCCTGGACGCATTCCCCACCACCGAAAGCGCCAACGGCACCAAAATTCAACGCGCCGAACTCCGCCGCATGGCGGAACGCCAGGTCACGGAAGCGTTATAGTTGGCGTCTTGAATACAAGATCCAAAAAGCAATCTATGATTGGATCGTTTTGAGAATGGAGGAGCCGGCATGCGGATCAATATGGATTTCCAGCTGCGCGTGGTCATCGAAACCGAAACCCTGGATTGGGTGGATAGCCCGGCCAAGGGCGTGCAGCGTCGCATGCTGGATAGGGAGGCCGCCAAAACCGGGCGGGCGACATCATTGGTGCGGTATGCGCCGGAAAGCTTTTTCCCGCCCCATACCCATACAGGCGGCGAGGAATTCCTGGTCCTGGAAGGCACCTTCTCGGATGAAGGCGGCGATTATGGACCGGGCATGTATGTCCGCAACCCGGTGGGCTCGTCCCACCGGCCGTTCACCAAGGATGGCTGCGTCATCCTGGTCAAGCTGTGGCAGATGGATGCCGCCGATCAGGACTATGTGCGCATCGATACGGAGCAGGCGGACGGTTGGCGTCCTGGCGCCGCGGACGGACTGACGGTGCGCGATCTGCATACCTTCGGGGCCGAGCGGGTTAGTCTGTCGCGGTGGCGGCCCGGCACCCAGGTAGGGGCCCACGATCATCCGGGCGGCGAGGAGGTTTTGGTGCTGGACGGCAGCCTGGCGGACGAGGATGGACATTATCCCAAGGGCACCTGGCTGCGTCTGCCCCCTGGCGGCCGGCACTCACCCTTCAGCGACGAGGGTTGCACCTTGTACGCCAAATCCGGGCATCTGGCCGAAGTCGCGGCTGCATGACCCCCGAATACAGCTCCGACGTCGCTTTTACTCCGGCGGTCAAGGCGACCCAGACCGAACGAGGCTCCCGCGCGGCCTATGCCCGCATGGAGGAAAACGGTGGCTGGCGTACGGCTATTAGTGATGATCTGGCGGCGTTTATCGGAGAGCGGGATTCGTTTTATTTGGCCACCGCGAGCGCCGGCGGCCAGCCCAGCCTGCAACACCGGGGCGGCCCCAAGGGTTTTTTGAAGGTGCTGGACGAAAACACCCTTGCCTTCGCCGAGTTCGGCGGCAATCGGCAATATATCTCCCAAGGCAATATTTCCGAAAACAGCCGCGTGGCGTTGTTCCTGATCGACTATCCGAACCGCTGCCGTATCAAGATTTGGGGCCGGGCACGGGTGGTTGAAGATGACGCCGCCCTGTTGCAGCGCTTGAGCGACCCCGGATACAGGGCCAAGGTCGAAGCCGCTTTCATGATTTCCGTCGAAGCCTGGGATATCAACTGTTCCAAACATATCGCCCAGCGCTATACGGACGACCAGATTATCGAATTGATCCAGCCCTTGCAGGAACGGATTGTGGAATTGGAAGCGGAAGTGCAGGCGCTGCAAAATGGCGCACGCAGCTAGATAGCTGACAGCGCTGCCTTATCGGCCCATGGCGAGGTCTATTTGCCGGCGCGGGATTTTGCCACGATGGTGGCCAGGCCCTGCAGAATTTGTTTGGCGACGTCCAGTCCGGTACCCATGACTTGTTGGGTGACCACTGTTTGCATGGCCCTTAAATGGGCGTTGATGGCTTTCTCGTCGTTGCTGCTCACAAGTCCGATCGGCGATAGCAGTTCACAAAGCAACTTGCCGATGTCGGAGACCAGATCATAGCCATAGGTGCCTGCTTCGCCCTGAATTTCGTGTACTTGGTCGTGCAGTTTATCCAAATCGAACGCACCGGAGGCACACATGGCCGCGAAACCCGCCATCGTGTTTTCCAGTTCGAGTTCCAAGCGGCCCCCGTATCCGGCCTTCAATTGTTCGACGATATTGTCAGCCCGTTCGACGGCGGCGGGATTGGTGCCGAAGCCGGCCCCGACTTTCGCCAGCAGTTTGTTCGGCACTTGAATTTCTTCAAACTGGCCGGGCTTGCCGCGTGATCCGGTTTTCTCCATTGGTTGCGCTCGGGGCATATTGGGCTCTCTTATCGATTAGTTGCGCATGAATTTGAACAGCGGTCAGAGCCAATACCAAGGTGCGGTGATAGAGACTCATATAGACGCATTACCAAGGCTTTCGGGTAGGAGCGCGTTGCGCCGTGGTACTACTACCATAAGC
>JAPYPT010000402.1 GCA_029937535.1 Alphaproteobacteria bacterium | reverse complement strand
CCCCATGTCGCCCAGGGTCATGGTGCAAAACGGGCCCGACAGAACCCGGGTCAGATCAATGACCCGCAATCCGGCAAGTGGACCGCCTTGGGGGCGATCAGCATCAACAGAGGACATCGGCAAGCTCCTTGAAATCAACAACAACAATATCCGGTTGGTGTGGCGTATGGCCAAAGGGCCGTTTGCGCCGGTCTATGAAGGCCGTAGGTATGCCACAGGACTTCGCGCCGATGCAATCAAAGGCATGGTTGGCCACGAATAGAATTTCCTCTGGCGCCAGGCCGAGGATTTCCACCGCCTTGCGGTAGGTGCTCTTGTGCGGCTTGAAATGGCCCGCCGCCTGCACCGATATCACATGATCGAACTCAAACCCTATATGGGGCTTGGCCGCTTCCAGCATGTCCACATCGCCATTTGACAGAATGGCCAGCTTATAATTCCCCGACAGCCGGCCCAGGGCCTTGATGACCTCGGGAAACGGTTTCAGGAGCTCGATCTGGCTGACCAGCCAGCGCACCTCGTCATCGTCGTAGGGGAAACCGCAACGGTCCATGACGTATGACACCGCACGCTGGCCGATTTCCCGGTAGGGCGTGTGTTCACCGGGGCAGAGCGCATCGATCATGGAATTCTCGAAATGGGTACGCCGCCACCAGGTGACAAAACGATGCGCCTCCCCCTGCCATCCCTTGTCCTTCAGGAACTCAGTCACGGCCGCCGTCAGGCCGCCCTGCATATCGACCACGGTGCCATATTGATCGAACACCAGGGCCTTGATTTGCCCTTTCACCATCAGCCCACCAATCTTTGAATTTCCGCGAACATGGCGCTTTTGGCTTCCATGCCGATGCCCATATGTTCGCCAGGCTCGGCCCAGCCATCGACGATTACCGTGTCGTCGGCGAAACCGCCGAAGGGTTGGAAGACACCGGGATAGGATTCCGAACCGCCAAGCTGCAGCCCGGCGGCCAGGGCCAGGGCCAGTTGATGGCCGCCGTGAGGGATCAGGCAGCGGCGGGACCAGCCCAGACCCTCGATCATTTGGATGATGTCGAGATATTCCGTCAGCCCGTAACTTAATGCCGGGTCGATCTGTATCCAGTCCCGGTCCGGACGCATACCGCCATGGCGGATCAGGTTGCGCGCATCCTGCAAGGAGAACAAATTCTCCCCCGTCGCCAGGGCGCCGGAATATCGCGTGGCCAGTTCCGCGTTCAGTTCAAAATCCAGGGGATCGCCCGGCTCCTCGAACCAGAATAACCCGAACGGCGCCATGGCCTCGCCATAGGCAAGCGCGGTTTCAAGGTCAAAACGGCCGTTGGCATCCACCGCCACGTCGTTGCCACCGACCAGGCCGGCGACCGCCTCGATCCGGCCTAGGTCCTCGGCCAGGGGCACGGCGCCGATTTTCATCTTCACGACCTTATAGCCCTCATCGCGATAGCCGCGCATTTCATCTTGCAAACGATCCAGTCCCTTGCCGGGGTAGTAATAGCCGCCGCCGGGATAAACCATCACCCGCTCATCATGGCCGCCGCCGTTGTAACGCTCCGACAGCAGCCGCCATAAGGGCCTCTCCTCAATCTTCGCCACCAGGTCCCATACGGCCATGTCCAGGGCGCCCGCCGCCACCGCCCGATCGCCATGGCCGCCGGGCTTTTCGTTGGCCAGCATCGTGTCGCGGATCTTCCGTGGATCGAAATTACCGCCGTCATCGCTCAACAACGCCCCCTCCCCGGCCGCGGTCAGGCGCGGGATCAGGCGTTCGCGCAAGATACCGCCCTGGGCATAGCGCCCGTTGGAGCAGAAACCATACCCGATCACGGGACGGCCGTGACGCATCACATCGCTCTCCACCGCGATGACCGATACGGTCATCTGGCTGAAGTTAACGTAGGCGTTTTGAATATTGGAACTGATCGAGGCCGTGGCCTCGCGAATATCCGTTATACGCATTTACCAACCCAGGGCGTAACAGGCGCGGCGGGGATCGGCGCCGGATTCCAACAGGCCGCTGCCCAGATCCCGTCGAATGGTGCACATGGCGCCCGCCATCCACTCCCAATCCCCCCACCATTCCACTTGATGACCCATGTCGGTCAATTGATCGCCCACATCCCTGTCGATCCGTCCCTCCAACTTCAACAGACCCGGATGATAGGCATGGGGCGCGAAGGATTGCGGGAAGGAATAGGAGGCAAACCGCGGCGCCTCCACCGCCTGCTGCGGGTTCATGGCGAAGGCGTCGATGTTCAGCAGCGTCTGGGCCATGGCCTGGCACTGCACGTCCGCCCCCGGCGTGCCGAACGGCATGGCCCATTCGCCGGGCCGGATGGCGATTGCCGGATTGGGCGTCAGCCGGGGCCGCTTGCCGGGCGCGATCGATGCCGGATGGTCCGGATCGGGCCGGGATTGCGAGCCGCGCGACGAGGGAACGAAACCAAGGCCCGGTATGACCGGGGCATCGGAGGAGGTATCGGACGGCGTGGCGGAGAAAATATTGCCCTTGCCGTCAATGGCGCAGGCATAGGAGGTATCCAGGGCATTCAACGCAGCCAGCTTCGGCGCCGGCTGCACGGCATCCGGATCGCCCGAGGGCGGCATCCCCGGCCAGGCCTTGTCCGGGTCGATCATGGCCCGGCGTTGGGCGGCGTAGTCCTCGGACAGCAGCCAATCCATGGGCACATCGACAAACCGGGGGTCGCCATACCAGCGTTCCCGGTCGGCAACGGCCAGCTTCACCGCTTCCGTTACATGATGAATATGCGCGGCCGAATTATGCCCCATGGCGGCGATATTCCGCCCCTCAAGCAACTGCATGATCTGTAGCAACATGGGCCCCTGACACCAAGGCCCGCAGCTGTAGATTTTCGTGCCCGCCACATCGACGGTCAGCGCATCCTCGACCTCAACCTCGAATTCGGACAGGTCTTCCAAGCCGATCAGGCCGTTGTTGTCGCCATGGTAGGCGGCAATCTTTTGTGCGATATCGCCCTTGTAGAAAGCATCCCGCGCCGCCTGTAGGCCTGCCACCCGGTCGCCGTTCGAGGCGGCCTCGCAATCCGCCATGTATTGCAGGCTTTTACCCACATCCACCTGCCGGAAATTTTCGCCGACCCGAGGCGGGCTGCCGCCGGGCAGAAAGATTTCCGCATTGGCCGGCCAGCGGCCATATTTCTCGGCCTTGCCCGCCACCACCTCGGCCATCAGGGCGTACATGATGAAGCCATCCCGGGCCAGGCGGATGGCGGCGGCGGCAACCTCGCCAAAGGTCATGGTGCCGTACAATTCCAGCGCCTTGATCCAGGCGGCGGGCGCGGCGGGAATGATGCAGCG
>JAPYPT010000401.1 GCA_029937535.1 Alphaproteobacteria bacterium | reverse complement strand
CAATTGAATCTAATTGAATGCGGGTTGCTCTAGAGCTATCGCCCGGCATCCCGGTCCGCATTGGTTTCACCAGCCGGCGCCGGCGTCGGCAAGCTTTCGCCAGGCGGCAATTTGCGGCCGCCGACAGCCACCAATTGGGTCACCAGATCAACAATTCCCAAATCGGCGTGCAAGCGTACGGGCAAGGCCGGCAGGTCTTCGCCCACCGTGGCGATCCAAATATCAAACCATTCGGGCCGCGCGAACTGCGGCAGCCAGGTGCGGTGGGACCTACCAGCAATCAATGTTTGCCGCACCCTGCAAATGCGCGCCGGCCCTGTGTGCAAAGGTCCCGTGACCGAGCCGACGGCGAGCTCTTCAAACGAGATGTCATAGCGCCGCCGCCCATCGAAGACCGCCATGCCGCCGTCACACCGCGCCGACTGTGTCACGCGCAGCATCGTCTGAAACCAAGCGCTCAAGGGGTCGGTGGTGCCCGCCAATAGATGCGTGGGGACGGGATCCCGCTCATCCTCGACTGCCGTCGGGCGCGCCCGGAAGCGCAACCCGGCCCCAGGGCCATACTCAATTTCCACCGAACGCTCCTCACCTGCCCAAAGGCCTTTTGCCGTATACTCCAACGGCTTCGCCCGCCCCCGCAGAAAGTGCCCCGCAACTTCATTCCGGCCCCGAAAACCAATAAGAAAGTCGAGGACGCCATGGCTGCGCCCGGTGCTGATGATGTGATAGCGGTCTATCCCGGACCGAAATGTAATATCCACGGTACCCGCCAAGAAACCGCCAATAAAAATATCGTAAGCCAATTCTATCGGCTTCACGGCCGTCGAATCACTCCGCGCCGCGCTGGAGACTGCCAGCAAGATTGTCGAAATCAGAAGCGTTTTCAGCACCTTAGTGACGATACCTGTCGGCGGACTATGGATTTTCCATGACCAGGGTATTTTCAAGATCATGGCCCATCGATAGACAATTTGACGAAACGGAGCAAGTTTATTAACCATTACAGCCTACACGAAGAGGGCGGCTGGAATTCCATCACGGCTTGGGGCGATGGTTTGTTGCATTGTTGCCACAATATGTGATTTTCTTGCTTCAACTGATGGATAGACGCTTGCGAAAGATCAGGATATTCCGTACCTTACGCCTGTTTGTTGGAAGTGGAATTTATTTGTTAGTGACTAAGTTCAATCTTTCACTTACATATTGTATAAGAACGAGTTACTAATTTGTGGATGTCTGGCAGAACGTTTCGCGTCCGAGTTTTTTTTACTTGTGACGGATAGCTATTGCTTGGCATTAGAAAAGTCGCTAAGATTTTGACGTGTTTTCAATTGGAGGTCCTCGGCAATGGTCGTTAAAAAGACACTGACTGCATTTGGTTTGGCAATCGCACTGGCTTCAGCGCCGACATTTGCCTATGCGCAGTCGCAAGCTGCAAAAACCGGTAGTGGCACTACAACTGGCGTGGCGGCGGGAGTAGATAAGTCCGGCGGTGGCATCGGAGGTTTGAGTACTGGTGCGATCGCGTCTGGCGTGGCGATTGCCGCGGCGATCGGAATTGCCGTTGCGGCCGCAGCGTCCAGTGGCAATTCTATTAGCACGACAGACGCGTCGAGCACCACCTCGACTCAAACAAACTAACAACGTTTTTTGATCTTGGTGATAAGCAACCCGCTTAATTGCGGGTTGCTTATTGCTGTTTGAAATATGGTTATATGCGTCTAGTTTGATAATGCTGTGACCGTGCGGCATTCGGATTCATAGTTTGAGCCGTGGAATGGTGGTCAGTGAATGATGACCGAACATAAATCCGCGAACCGGCTTTCAAGCATCGATTGACCAGTGTTATTCACGGTAGTCAACGGGCGCGTCGGAATGTTTGCGGCGAATGTACGGCCGAACACACCTCGCGCCGCGCCAAGGCACCCCGCGGCTTTGCCGACCCAGCGGATGGTATAAGATGCCGCCTCATGAATGAGCCGAACAACAGAGGCCCGGAGCAAAGCCAGCCCGCCGCCAGACCTGCTGTCCATGGTCTTCACATTCCCTTGCGTCCGGGCCGCGATAAGGTGCCCGCGAAAGCCATGGATATCCATCGGGCTCAGGTTTTGCCTGAATGGATCGATTATAATGGGCACCTGAACATGGCCTATTATGTGCTCATGTTCGACAACGCCACGGACCAGTTTTTCGACCTGATCGACCTGGGTGTGGACTACGTGGCGCGAAGCGGGCATTCCGCTTTCGTATTGGAAACCCACGTCACCTATCAACAGGAAGTCGGCATTGATGATGGCTTGCGCTTTACCTTCCAATTGATCGATGCCGACGAAAAGCGGCTGCATTATTATTTCGAGATGTTTCATGCGGAACGGGGGTTTCTGGCCGCGACGTCGGAACAAATTGCACTGCATGTGGACCTTGGCGCCCGGCGGTCCGCCACCTTTCCCGATGCAATGAAACGACGCATCGATGTTGTCCTGGAAGCCCATGCCGGGCTTCCCGAACCCGACGGCGTCGGCCGTTCCATCGGCATTCGCGCCAGGAATTGAGGCCACCGTGGGTTTAGCCGGGCAATTCGCGCGCACCCGTCGATTGCTCCGCAACGATCAGGCCATAATGGCGGTGGTGGCCGCCGTTGTCGGCGTTCTGGTTGCCTATGCCGCGATTGCCTTTCGTCTCGGCATCGGCAGCGTCCAGTGGCTGTCGTATGGGGTTTTCACCGAAAGACTGGTCAGCCACGTGGCGGAACTGCCCACGTGGCAGATTCTACTGGCGCCCACGGCGGGCGGTCTGTTAGTGGGCCTGTACCTGCGATTCATCCTGCCCGGCGGCCGTGCCATGGGCGTCGCCCATGTGATTGAGGCGATGGCGTTGCGGAACGGCCGAATGCGACTTCGCGACGGATTGTCGGCGGCTGTTGTCAGTATCGTCGCCATCGGTTCCGGCTCTTCAACGGGTCGGGAAGGTCCCATGGTACATTTGGGCGCTTCCATAGCGGGCGGTATTACGCGGCGTTTGAGCCTATCGCCCCATTTAGGCCGGACGTTGTTGGGGTGCGGCGTCGCCGCCTCGGTCGCGGCTTCCTTCAACGCACCGATCGCCGGTGTCTTTTTTGCCTTGGAAGTTATCGTCGGTCATTACGCCCTGTCGGCTTTTGCCCCCGTGGTCATCGCATCTGTCGCCGGAACGGTGGTTAGCCGGGTCCACTTAGGCGAGCTGCCGGCTTTTCTGTTGCCTCAATTCGGCATCAATTCACTTTGGGAATTTCCCGCATTCATGGTTTTGGGCGCGGTCTGCGCCGCGATCGCCATCATATTCATGTGGTCGATCTTCTAT
>JAPYPT010000079.1 GCA_029937535.1 Alphaproteobacteria bacterium | reverse complement strand
GCGGGCCCATCGGCTTTGTCTCTTCCCTGGTCAACACTGTTGTGGAGGAGGCCACCTTGTCGAAGTGACTGTCGTTCAGACCGTCGGCCACCAGTTTTTCATGGGCCGTGCGCAAATCCTTGCCGGTGTATTCGTGGGGTCCACCAAAGGCCATGGTCAGAAAGGCTTTTTGCTTGGCCCTTTGATCGTCCATGTCCGTGGTATCGAAAAAGTCGGAGACATCCGGGTCCGTCAAAACCTTGCGATAGAACAGGTCCACGGCGGCGTTCACCGCGCCCTCGCCGCCAATACGTTCAAATAGACTATCCGACATAATAATTTCCTCCAATGTTTCGGTGTCCAAACCATATTATTCAGCGAATATATGATAATTTTGTTAAGAAATCACTCTCAATCCCAGATCCCCAACTCGGGGGCTTGCACTTAAAGGGGCTTATATTGGTGCATATTCGTGTCTCCGGTGGCGGCTGGCTTCACCTTGGCGGGCAACGCTATCGCTGCGCCCTGGGCCGGGGCGGCATCAGCGCCGATAAGCGGGAGGGGGATGGCGCCACGCCGGTGGGGCAATTTCCATTCCGCCGGTTGCTGTACCGGGCCGACCGCGTGGCGCGGCCGGAATGTCTGCTGCCCATGCGGTCGATCCAAGCCAACGACGGTTGGTGCGACGATCCCGGCGATGGCGCCTATAACCAAGCCGTTACCCTGCCCTACCGGGCCAGTGCCGAGACCCTATGGCGGGACGACCATCTCTATGATCTGGTGGTCATCCTGGGTCACAACGACAACCCGGCGGTGCCGGGCCGGGGCAGCGCCATTTTCATGCATATCGCCAGTCAGGATTATGGCCCCACCGAAGGCTGCGTCGCCCTGGCCCGGCCCGATTTGTTGACCATCCTGCGCGAGCTGGACACGCACGGTGAAATTCTGATCGAAGCCTAAATACTCATGTCCAGCAGGTTGTAGTCGTGCAGGCTTTGCCGTGCCGCCTCATCCCATGTGTGGTGATCGCCGCGCGCCGTGAACGGTTTGTAGATGTACGGCGTCTCGTTGCCAAAGCGTTGGCGGCGGGCCTCGATGGCGTAGCCGATGATGCGGGAACGCTCAACGATGCGGGCATCGTCGTAGACCGCCGGTGCGCTGTGCAGGCCGCCGCCCGCCACGCCGAGAACCGAGGCGCGCCGATGGAAGCCCATGTTCAGGGTGACCCGCCATTGCGCCGAGGTATTGGCGAAGGAGCCGTGCAGGGCCTGGCGGTTGGTGATCGCCACATCGCCGGGCTGGCAGACGATGGGCACGGCGTCGGGTAGCCGCTCACTGCCGGCGTCCGCGACCCTGGCCGCGATATCGATCTTGCCCAACTTGTGCGAGCCGGGTACGACCCAGACGCCGTTAGCCGGCGTGCAGCCATAAAGCTGTCCCATGAGGTTGAAGCCGTGACTGCCCTGATCCCAAGTCTCGCTGTCCCAATGGGTGGTGCCGTCCTGATGCCAGGCGACCGAGGCGCCCAGGCCCGGCGCCTTGATGAACAGGGCATCCGTGAAGGGCACGAAATCCTCGCCATTGACCGCCGCCGCCACGGCCAGCAGATCCGGGTGGCCATAGGCGCGCAGGCAGGCATCGGAGAATTGCAGGGAGCCCAGGATCAGATAAACGATCTCGTCCGGCGTGTCGGCGGCCGCCTCCGGCTCGAACATCTTCACCGGATGGCGGCCATTGGCCAGATCCGTGCCGCCGAACGGATCGCCCAGGGGTTTGGACCAAAACAGCGTCGGCGCCGCGCAATTGGCGCCCAGGGCCGGCCGCCCCTTGGCATCCACCACCGCGTCTTTTTCCAGGGGCAGCCGCCCGAGGATATCCTGCAAATCCGCTTCGATATCGGCAAGCTCGTCCGCGCCCAGTACACCTTCGAAGACATAAAACCCGCAGCGCCAGTAGGCGTCCAGGATATCCCCGTGCACCCGGCCGTCGGCGTCATAGCGGACCGGCCCGCGATTGCCCAAGGCCAACGCTTTTGCCTCTCCGGCGCTCAGATACGCCGCCATGGCCGCGCTCTCGGCGCCATATTCGGTTGCCGTGGTTTGTTCTTGCACGCTCATAACCCTCTACCTCCCGGCCTTTCCGGATTTATCATAACCCGAAACCGCGGCGGGAAAAGATAAACGGCATCGGCGTGTCCCGCCAAAATAAATAGGGCCGCCCTAAAAACAGAACGGCCCTATTGTCTCGGATATTGCTGAAACTACGGGATGAGTATCGTTGATCCCGTGGTTTTGCGGCTTTCGAGATCCCTGTGCGCCTTCGCGGCGTCTTTCAGGGCGTAGGTTTGGTTGATTTCGATCTTTACCTTGCCACTTTTAACAATCGTGAACAGCGCCTTGGCGGAGGCTTCCAGCTCCTTGCGGGTGGCGGTGTAGGTGACCAGACTGGGGCGGGTTAGATAAAGCGAGCCCTTGGCCGCCAGGACGCCGGGGGCGAACGAGGTCACCGGGCCGGAGGCGTTGCCGAAGGAGACCATGTGGCCGCGCGGCTGCAGACAATCCAGGGAGCCGTCCCAGGTTGACTGGCCGATGGAATCATAGACTACCGGCACGCCCGCTTTTTTGGTCAGGCGGGCGACTTCCTTGACGAAATCCTTCTTCGTGTAGTCGATCACGTCCGAATAACCATGCGCCTTGGCCAGCTTTACCTTGGCCGGGCCGCCGGCCGTGCCGATGGCCCGCACGCCCAGGGCGTTGAGCCATTGCCCGGCGATCAAACCAACCCCGCCGGCGGCCGCATGGAATAATACCGTCTGCCCCTTTTTTACGGGAAAAGTGCGCCGTATGAGGTATTCCACGGTCATACCCTTGAGCATCATGGCGGCGGCCGCCTCGTCCGGAATTCCGCGCGGAATCTTCACCAAGGTGGCGGCGTCCATGATCCGCGCCTCGGAATATGCGCCGGGCGCGCCGCTGCCGTAGGCGACCCGGTCGCCGGCTTTGACGTGTTTGACGCCGGCGCCCACCGCCTCGACCACGCCGGCGGCTTCCATGCCCAATCCCGACGGCAGGGGCATGGGATACAGGCCGCTGCGTTGATACGTATCAATATAATTCAACCCGATGGCGGTGTGACGCACCAAGGCCTGACCCTTGCGTGGCTTGCCCAGCTTCACCTCTTCCCATTTGATGACCGAGGGGCCGCCTGCTTTATGAAATTGGATTGCTTTAACCATTGTGGTTGCGCCTTTCTCCGGGTTGGTTGGTCCCATCTTGGTTGGAATGTTCGCCGTGCGATGATGGGTGGGCGGACTTTAAACCGTCGAGGTGAAGTTTGTCACGCGCCAAAATAGGAGGAAATCTGCCAAGGCTATAACAGGACTTTCTCCAGGCGCAGCAGCGCTACCTTGGTCTCAACGCCGCCGTCGCCGGAATATCCGCCCAGGCCCTTGGCGGCCAGGACCCGGTGGCAGGGGATGATCAGGGGAATGGGGTTGGCGCCGCAGGCCATGCCCACGGCCCGGGCGGAGCTGTCCAGAGCCGCCGCCATTTCCCCGTAAGTCATTGTATCACCGTAAGGAATCTCTTCCATCAAGGCCCAGACCCGGCGCTGAAAGTCGGTGCCGGCCGGCGCCAGGGGCAGGGCGAACGAGGTCCGGGCGGCATCGAAATAGGCTTCAAGCTGGGATTTGGCCCGCGACAGTAATTCATCATCCGCCTGATCCCGGGCCCAGCCCCAGTCCAACGCCACCACGTGGCCGTCGTGGCTGGAGATGGTCAGATCGCCCACCGGTGAGTGCATCGAGAGTTGCGGCGAGAGTTGTGGCGAGAGTTGCGGCATGGCTCAGCCTCCCATATGGGGCTCGGTGGCCATGATCAGGGCCTCGCGCAGACCCTCGGCGCTGGTTTGGGGCAGGGAACAGGTCTGGCCGCGGCAGACGTAGGCCGTGACCTGGCCGTCGATTGGCTGCATGGCGGCGGCGGGATGGCCGGACGGCAGGGTTTCATCCCCACTCAGGACGCTCAAAATCTTATTGGGCAGGGCCAGGCCATGCACGGTTGAGAGCATGGCCGCCGTGTCGCCGTCCCCGCGCGGCCCCATGATGACGATCCGTAACGGCGCCAGCATGACCTCCACGCTGTTCAGCAGCGTGGTCATGGCCAGGCCGTGGCTATTCAATTGCGTGGAAAACGAACGCGCCAGGTCATCGGCCCGCCGCCGGTAACCGTCATCGCCGGTCAACAGCCACAAACGGGTCAGATTTCCCACCATCACGCCATTGCCCGAGGGGACCGCATTGTCATGGCCATGGCGCAGGCGGGCGATGACATCCGTGGCTAGATCGGAGGAGAAGAAATAGCCGCCCCGGCCTGGATCGGCGAAATGATCCTCAACCTGTTGCACCCAGTTTTTGGCATGCTGCAAATAGCTCTCGCCGCCCCGCAGCTCGTACAGCATCAAGGCGGCGCGGGTCATGTTGGCATAATCGTCCAGCAGGGCCCGGTGTTTGGGCTGGCCCTGGCGGTAGGCATGGACCAATTCGCCGTCCGGGCACAGCCGGGTGGTGACAAATTCAAATGCCGTCACCGCGGCCTCCGTCCAGCCGGGCTGTTGAAACACCGCACCGGCGTTGGCCAGGGCCGCGATCATCAGGCCGTTCCAATCGGCGAGAACCTTATCATCCCAGCCCGGCCGGATGCGGTTGGCTCTTTCCAGCAGCAATTTGCCGCGGCAGTTGGCCAGAACCTGCTCCGCCGCCGGGCTGCCCAGGTCCGGCCGGGCCGTGCGGTTGAGAATGACCTTGCCCTCCCAGTTGCCATGCGGCGTGACATCATAGGCGGCCTTGAAGACGGCCGCGTCAGCGCCCAAAACCGCATCGATTTCCGCTTCTTGCCAGACATAGAAGCGGCCTTCCTCGCCCTCGCTATCCGCATCCAAGGTGGCCGCGAAGCCGCCGCCTTCGACGACCATTTCTTCCAGGGTCCAGCTAGCTGTTTCGGCGATGCGCAGGGCATAGAGGGGATTGCCGCCCGCCTGCCAGGCCAGGGTCAGGATATCGATCAGCTGGGCGTTGTCGTACAGCATCTTTTCGAAATGCGGCGCCAGCCATTCCGCATCCGTGGAATAGCGCGCGAAACCGCCCGCCAGATGATCATAGATGCCACCCTGGCACATGCCGTTCAGGCTTTTATCGACGGCGCCCAGCAGGGCCCCATCGGGCCGGCGCAACCAGGCCCGCAGCAGCATTTCAAGGGCATAGGTCTGGGGAAATTTCGGCGCCTGGCCGAGGCCGCCATGTACGGTGTCCACCTGCTGACACAATAATTCCGCCACGCGGTCCAGGATCGCGAAACTGATTTGTACGCCGGCCCTATCCGCGGCGCCATCTTCCGGTCCCTCGGCCGACTTGTTCAGGGATTGCAGGATCGCATCGGCGTTTTTGCGCACGGCATCGGGATCGGTGTGATAAACCTCTGCCACCCGGCGCATGATATCGGGGAAGCCGGGCCGGCCATAGCGCGCCTCGGGCGGGAAATAGGTGCCGCCCCAAAACGGCTCCCCGTCCGGCGTCAGGAACATGGTCAGGGGCCAGCCGCCTTGCTCTCCCATGGCGCTCAGGGCGGACATGTAGACACCATCGATGTCCGGGCGTTCCTCCCGGTCCACCTTGATGTTGACGAACAGTTTGTTCATCAGGCCCGCGATGACGGGATCTTCGAAACTTTCATGGGCCATGACATGGCACCAATGACAGGCGGCATAGCCGATGGACAGCAGGATCGGCTTGCCGTCCGACCGCGCCTCGGCCAAGGCTTCATCGCCCCAGGACCGCCAATGCACCGGGTTATCCTTGTGCTGCAACAGATATGGCGAGGTCTCGGCCCCCAGCTTGTTTGACATATCGGCCCCTCCCCCATGCTTTCGATTGCCCGCTTTGATCCCCTCGTCTAAGTTTGTCACGTTGACGGGCGGGGCAAAAGCGGGATATTGGCAAAATGAAGATTAAGATCGAAATAGAGTGCACACCGGAAGAGGCCCGCGCCTTTCTGGGCCTGCCCGACGTGGCGCCCATGCAGGCGGCCTTGCTGGCGGAAATGCAGAGCCGCATGAAGGATGCCGTTGCCGGCGCCGATCTGGAAAGCATGCTGAAAACCTGGCTGCCATCGGGCCTGCAAGGCTGGGATACCATGCAAAAGGCCTTTTGGGCGCAGGCACATCGGGCCACGGGTCAAGGCGAAGATAAAACGTAGTTTGGGGAGACCGATGATGGACGCCATGGAATGTATGTTGGGGCGGCAATCGACGCCGGCGGGTTTGTTGGCGGACCCAACACCCAGCGACGACGATCTGTTGGAATTGCTGCAGGTCGCCATGCGCGCGCCGGACCATGGCGCCCTGCGCCCGTGGCGCTTTCTGGTCATTCGCGATGAGCGGCGCCGGGCTTTGGGGGATATATTCGCCGACAGCCTGGCCAAGCGGGAGCCGGACGCCACGGCGGCGGATATTGAAAAGGCCCGTGGCAAGGCCCTGCGCGCGCCCCTGGTGCTGGCGGTCTGGACCGAGATTGTCGAGGATCACCCGAAAGTGCCCGCCGTCGAACAGGTGGTGGCCACGGGCGCGGCGGTACAGAACCTGCTGAACGCCCTGCATGCCCAGGGTTATCAGGCCATTTTGGTCACCGGCGCGCCGTGCTACGACGAAAACGTCAAGGGCCCCCTGGGTCTGGCGCCCAAGGACGCGCTGATCGGTTTCATCCATATCGGCACCGCGAAAAGCGCCACGCCCATCAAAAAACGCCCCGACCCGGCGGAATATCTGCAGATCTGGTAATGCCCCTCGGCGACACCATCTATGCCCCGGCAACGGCCGCGGGACGGGCGGGGGTCGCCGTGATCCGGATATCGGGACCCGCGTGCCGGGCGGCGCTGACCGCACTATTGGCCACGGGCCTGGTTCCGGCGCCGCGCCGGGCCACGCTGACCGCGTTCGTTGATCCCGGCAATGGCGAGGAACTGGACCGGGGTCTGGTGTTGTGGTTTCCCGCGCCGCACAGTTTTACCGGCGAAGATGTCGCCGAACTGCACTGCCATGGCGGCGCGGCGGTGATCGCGGCGCTGTTGGAAGCGCTGGGCCGGACGATGGGTTGCCGCCTGGCCGAGGCCGGGGAATTTACCCGGCGGGCCTTTCAAAACGGCAAAATGGATCTGACCCAGGCCGAAGGTCTGGCCGATCTGATCGCGGCGGAGACCGAGGCCCAGCGGCGTCAGGCGCAGCGCCAGATGGCCGGCGCCCTGGGCCAGCTTTACGAGGGCTGGCGGGCCGATCTGATCGGCGCCCTGGCGCATTTGGAAGCCGATATCGATTTCCCGGACGAGGATTTGCCCGATGGCGTGACGGCCCGTCAGCGCCCGGTTCTGCAGCGGCTGAAACAGCAAATTTCGGACCATCTGGACGACAGCCATCGTGGCGAGCGTCTGCGGGATGGCTGTCACATGGTCATTCTGGGCGCCCCGAACGTGGGCAAGTCCAGCCTGCTCAACGCCCTGTCCCGGCGGGATGCGGCCATTGTCTCGTCCCAGGCGGGGACCACGCGGGATGTGGTTGAGGTGTATCTGAACCTGGGCGGTTACCCGGTGGTGCTGGCGGACACGGCCGGCCTGCGGGACAGCGAGGATGCCCTGGAGGTCGAGGGCGTGCGCCGGGCCCGGGTTCGCGGCGAACAGGCGGACTTGAAAATCGTCCTCTATGATTGCGCCGCGACCCCCGAACCAGATGACGCCGTTCTGGACCTGCTCGACGATGGCGTGCTGGTCGCCAATAAAGTCGATTTGGCGGCGGATCTTGCCGGAACTCCGCCGCGCCAGGGCCTGGGCGTATCCACCAAGACCGGACAGGGGATGGATGAATTGCTGCAACGTCTGGCGGACGAAGCGGCGCGGCGCATGGCCCAGGGCGGTCCCCCCGGTTTGACCCGCATGCGCCACCGGCGCGGCCTGGAAGATTGCCGTGATGCCCTGTACAGGGCCCTCGAACAACAGGACGGGGAGTTGCTGGCCGAGGATGTGCGCCTGGCGGCGCGGCATTTGGGGCGCATCACGGGCCGGGTGGATGTGGAAGATATTCTAGATGTAGTGTTTGGAGACTTCTGCATAGGCAAATAGAGTGTGTTTTGAGCACCTCCAATGTTTCACGTGAAACATCGGAAGAAAAAGCCCCTGGAAATTTTGACTCTTCCCCCCGGTCCGCCTATTTTGCGCCGCATGAGCAATTTCGATGTCATTGTGGTGGGCGGCGGCCATGGCGGCTGCGAGGCAGCGGCCGCCGCCGCGCGCACCGGCGCCCAGACCCTGTTGTTGACCCATCGCCTGGACACCATTGGCGAGATGTCCTGCAACCCCGCCATCGGTGGCTTGGGCAAGGGTCATCTGGTGCGGGAGATCGATGCCCTGGACGGCCTCATGGGCCGGATTGCGGACGCGGGCGGTATTCAGTTCCGCATGTTGAACCGGCGCAAGGGCCCTGCCGTGCGGGGCCTGCGGGCCCAGGCCGATCGGGCGCTGTACCGGGCCGCCATGCAGGGTGAATTGGCCGGGACCGCAAATCTGACCCTGCGCGCCGGCGCGGTGGAAGATCTGCTTCTGGTGAACGATGCGGTTGCCGGCGTGGTGCTGGAGGATGGCCAAGAGATCCGGAGCGGCCGCGTCGTCCTGACCACGGGCACGTTTTTACGGGGCCGTATCCACGTGGGCGAGAAGACCTGGCCGGCGGGCCGTATTGGCGAAGCCCCGGCGCTGGGCCTTTCCAAGCGTCTGTACGAACTGGGTCTGAACATGGGCCGGCTGAAGACGGGCACGCCGCCGCGCCTGGACGGCCGCACCATTGATTGGGAGGTGTTGGAGCGGCAGCCGGGCGATACGCCGCCGGAGGCGTTTTCGACCCTGACCACGGCCATCACCAATCGGCAAATTGATTGCCACATCACCTGGACGACGCCAGAGGGGCACGACCTGATCCGGGCCAACCTGGACCGGGCGCCGATTTATTCGGGGCAGATCGAAGGTACCGGCCCGCGCTATTGCCCCTCCATCGAAGACAAGGTGGTGCGGTTTGCCGACCGCCAGCGCCACCAGATTTTCCTCGAGCCCGAGGGGCTGAACGATCACACGGTCTACCCCAACGGTATTTCGACTTCCCTGCCGGAAGATATTCAGGCGGCGCTGTTGGCGACCATTCCCGGATTGGCTGGGGCGGAGATGATCCGGCCCGGATACGCCATCGAATATGATTTCGTGGATCCGCGGGAACTATGGCCCAGCCTGGAAGTCCGCCGTTTGCCCGGATTGTATCTGGCGGGCCAAATCAATGGCACCACGGGGTATGAGGAAGCGGCGGCGCAGGGCCTGATGGCCGGTCTGAACGCGGCCTTGGCATCGGCGGGTGGCGGGCCGTTGCTGCTGGACCGGGCCGATGGCTATATCGGCGTGATGATCGACGACCTGGTGACCCGGGGCACCCAGGAACCCTATCGTATGTTCACCTCCCGGGCGGAGTACCGTTTGCTGTTGCGTTCGGACAACGCGGACCAACGCCTCACGCCCTTGGGCCTTGCGGTTGGATGCATTGGCGATGAACGGAGGGGCGCGTTTGCAGCCAAGATGGACCAGATCCATCAGGCCAGGGCGCTTTTACAATCCCACCAAGCGACGCCCCACGAATGTGTCGCCGCGGGCATCAGGGTGAATGCCGATGGCCGCCGGCGCACGGCCATGGAATTGCTGTCCTTCAAGGACGTGGATCTGGGACGCCTGGCCGCGCTGTGGCCGGACGTCGCGGCCATAGCGCCGGCCATTGGGGCGCAGATGGAGATCGAGGCGCATTACGCAAGTTATCTGGACCGGCAGCAGGCGGACATTGATGCCTATCGCCGGGACGAGGCCTTGGAATTGCCGAAGTCCCTGGACTATGACGGCGTAGCTGGATTTTCCAACGAGGTGCGGGAAAAGCTGCTGCGCCATCGGCCCGCGACCCTGGGCGCCGCGGCGCGGATACCCGGCATGACGCCGGCGGCGTTGACGATCCTGTTGGCCCATGTGCGCCGGGGCAAGCGCCGGGCCATTGCCAAAGTTGCCTGATAATCCCGGCACCCCGGCACCCCTCACCGTTCGCGAATTTCAGGCGGCGACGGATGTTTCACGTGAAACATTGGCCCGTCTGGAAGCCTATGTGACGTTGCTGGAAAAATGGAACCGCCGCATAAATCTTGTCAGCCGGCGCAGTTTGGAAGATGTGTGGCGGCGCCATATACTCGATTCGATCCAGCTTTTACCCTTTTATGACCCTGGCGGGGTTCCGGGCCCCTGGCTGGATCTGGGAAGCGGCGCCGGATTTCCCGGCCTCGTACTGGCGATCGCCGGTGTGCGGGACCTGCATCTGGTGGAGAGCGATGGGCGTAAATGTACATTTCTGGCCGAAGCGGCGCGCGTCACCGGCGCCGAAGTCACTGTACACAATGACAGAATAGAGGCCTTGCCGGCCCAGGGCGCTGCCACGATCTCGGCCCGCGCCTTGGCGCCCCTGCCCAGATTGCTATCCTGGGCATATCCACATCTAGTACAAGAAGGACAAATATTACTCTTAAAGGGACAAGATGTAGATGTTGAATTGACCGAAGCCGAAAAATATTGGACTATGACCTCCCGGCTCATCCCCAGCGTAACGGAGGGGTCCGGGTCGATTTTGCAGCTGACGGAGATGTCTCGTGTCTGATTTGAGCCCAACCAACCCTCAAGATGTGAACCAGGTGATCGCGGACGCGCCCGTGGAGGAGACTACTGGGCGGCGGCCCCGTATCATGGCCATCGCCAACCAAAAAGGCGGCGTGGGCAAGACCACCACGGCGATCAATCTGGGTACCGGACTGGCGGCCATTGGCCGGCGGGTCCTGCTCGTGGATCTGGATCCGCAAGGCAACGCCAGCACCGGCCTTGGCATCGACCGCACCAACCGGAAAATCAGCTCCTATGATGTTCTCATGGGCGCGGCGACCGTGGCCCAGGCGAAAGTCGCGACCATGATCCCGGGCCTGAGTATTATTCCCTCCACCGTGGATCTGACGGGGGCGGAGCTGGAATTGATCGATCTGCCGCGCCGGGCCTATCGTTTGCGCGAGGCCTTGGCGGCGACGGGCGGGGATCTCGATTATGTCCTGATCGACAGCCCGCCGTCCTTGAACCTATTGACGGTCAACGCCCTGGTGGCGGCACGGTCCGTGGTGGTGCCGTTGCAGTGTGAATTTTTTGCCCTCGAAGGCCTGTCCATGCTGATGAAAACCATTGAGCTTATTCGCAAGAGCTATAATCCGCAGCTTGAGATACAGGGTATTGTCTTGACCATGTATGACAAGCGCAATAATCTCTCTGATCAGGTCGCCCAGGATGTGCGCGATACTTTGGGCGACAAGGTCTACAAGACCATAATTCCCCGTAACGTCCGGGTGTCGGAGGCGCCGTCCCATGGTAAACCGGCTTTGTTGTACGATCACAAATGCGCCGGCAGCCTGGCCTACATGCAATTGGCCAGTGAACTGCTGCGGCGGGAACGGCTAAGCGCGGCGGCATAAACAATTCACCATGACACCGATACCATGACACCAAAAACATGACACCGAAAACATGACAGACGATCCTCCCCGCAAAAGCCTGGGCCGCGGCCTGTCCGCCCTGCTGGCGGAAGATCCCGACGATAAGCCGGCTCTGGATCGCCTGCGCACGGACAGAACCGTGCCCGTGGAAAACCTGGTGCCCAACCGCTACCAGCCACGGCAGAAATTCGACCAAGATGAATTGAAGGGCCTGACCCAATCGGTCCGGGAAAACGGTATCTTGATGCCGATCCTGGTGCGCCGCATGGACGACGGCGGCGAGACGTTCGAGATTGTCGCCGGCGAACGCCGTTGGCGGGCGGCGCAGGAAGCGCAATTATACGAAGTCCCCATCATCATCAAGGACCTTGACGACAACAAGGCCCTGGAGGTTGCGCTGATCGAGAACGTCCAGCGCCAGGACCTGACGCCCCTGGAAGAGGCCGAAGGCTACCGCCGGCTGATGGACGAATTTTCCCGCACCCAGGAAGATGTCGCCCGTGCCGCCGGCAAGAGCCGCAGCCATGTGGCCAATCTCCTGCGCCTCCTGGGCCTGCCGGAAGCCATCAAGGATATGCTGCAGAACGGCAGCCTGTCCGCCGGCCATGGCCGGGCCCTGTTGGCGGCGGAAGAGCCGGAGGTCCTGGCCCAGACGGTCCTGCGTCAGGGGCTGAATGTGCGGCAAACGGAACTACTTGTAAAAAAACCGCGCAAATCAGCGGTTTCAGAGGTAGCGCCTGGTAGTTCTCAGCAAGATGCCAATAGCCGCGCCATGGAACGGCAGCTATCCCAAAAGCTGGGTTTGGTGGTTAAGATCACCCACCAGGGGGAGCGCGGCGAAGTGCGCATCACCTTCAACACCCTGGATCAGTTCGACGAGATCCTCAACCGTCTGAACCAGCAGCCCGATAATTAGCGATTATTCGGTTTTCATCGCTGTTCACCGCTGCGGCTGCGCGGCGTTGGCGATCCGGATCAGGGCGCGGCCGCAGATGGCGTCCGCTGGTAACCCCGTGGTTTTGCAGTCAAATTCCGCTTCCGTCAAAATGGCCAGGGCCTGGGCCAGACGCTGGGGCCGCCAAAATCGCAACTGGCGTTGCACGATGGGTTGATGTTTGAAAAAAATCGGCGGCCGGTGCGATTTGATCAGGCGGCCGATATCATCGCCCTTCGCGGCCTTCAAGGAGATCAGGTGCAGGCGCTGTAAATGGCGGATTACGGCCCGTAATATGGCGATCGGCTGGTCGCCCGCGATGCGGCATTTGACCAGGGCCCGGTCCAGGGCCGCCTGATCGCCGCTGGCCGTGGCCAGGGCGACGTCGTCACGGGCCAGCGGCGCGCCGTCGCCGATATTTGCCTCGGCCTCGTCAAGGGTGACCGCGCCACCGTTTGGCCCTTTGTAGAGCGCCAATTTAGCCAGCTCCGAGCGGGTAATCTGGCGGTCGGAACCGAGATTTTCGCATAAATAGGCCAGGGCCGAAGGCTCCGCCGTCAGGCCGTGCTGGCCCAGGGTCTGCTGGATCAAGGTCTCCAGGTCACGTCCTTCGTCAAGATAACAGGGGATCGCGGCCGCCCGTTCATGGCCCTCGAATAATTTGCGCAGGCTATCCCGTGGCGCCAGCGGCCCGGCGGTAACAAGCAGAAAACTCCCTTCCGCGTTCATCACCGGGTCATCCAGTATGGTCTGAATGGCGGCGCTTTGGGCATTGCCCGCGCGCTCCAGGCGGATCAGACGGCGCCCGCCCATAAAGGACATGGCGGCCATTTCATCGAACAGCCGGCTCGGCTCATCCTTCAGCATGGCCGGGGAGACTTCGGCGACCCGGAAGGGATCGGTTGGATCGTCCACGACGGCGCCCGCCAGCCGCCCGGCCCGCTCCCGCACCAAGCCGCTGTCTTCGCCGTACAACAGTACCGCCAGCACCGCCGCGCCGGGCGCCTCGAGAAAGGCCTCTATGGCCCGGGGCTGAATTTTTGCCATGTCCGGCCGGCTAACCTCTCAATCTGGAGAAAAAAACCGCCACCCGGCTTTGTATGCCATCCGCCAGGCTGCCGGCGGCGCGCTTCAAGGCATCGCGCTCGCTGATCAGGTTGGCATAATCGGAACGTACGACATTATAAGCGGAAATCGCCCGAGTATGACCTTTCAATACCGTGGTGCCACTGCGGGTATCGGCCAATTCGAAGTCCGCTATAAGGCGCAGGTTGAAGCGCGTGGCGCTATCGTCCTGTTGAAAGGCGATGCCCTCCCGGCTTTCGCTCAGGCGTATGGTCAAACGATAGACCGGGCGGGCGGCCCTGCCCCGGGGATGCAGGCGTTCCAACAACTGATTGCGCACCAGTTGGCCGGCCCGTTCGGGAATGGCGTCAACGGCGACATAGGACATATCCGAGACCACGCCGCCGGCATATTGCCTGGCCTGTTTGCCGTAAAGCGGCTGAAATCCGCAATTGGCGAGCCCCAACAGCAACAGGACGCAGACCAGCGGCCGCCGGTGAAAGGCTATCAGGCTGGTCTTAGACGACAACATTGACAATACGGTTGGGCACCACGATGACCCGGCGTACCGCCCTGTCACCCACCGCCTGCTCGATCTTTTCGAGGGCCAGGGCCGCGGCGCGGACCTCGTCTTCAGGCTGATCGCGCTGAATTTCCATTGTCGCACGCATTTTCCCGTTCAATTGCACGGCAATCGTGATGGTATCCTCGACCAATAACGCCGGATCCGCCGTGGGCCAGGCGGCATCGGCCACCAGTCCCGCCTGACCCAGGGTTTGCCAGGCTTCCTCGGCCAAATGCGGCATCATGGGGCTGATCATGACCACCAAGGTCTCGATCGCCTCGCGCTGGGCCCAGCGGCCGGCCGCCTCGCCGCCGCCGCCCGCCGCTTTGTAGGCGCCCAGGGCGTTCGCCAGTTCATACAATCTGGCCACGGAAACATTGAATTGAAATCGTTCAATACCATCCGTCACGGCGCCAATAGCCTGGTGGGTCAGGCGGCGCAAGGCCAAGGCAGCGTCATCGAATTGGTCCGGAAGGGGCTGACCAGGGGCCGGAAGCAAACCCGCCGATTCCTCTATAATCCGCCAAATTCTGCCGGTAAATCGCCATGCCCCCTCGATGCCGCCGTCGGTCCATTCCAAATCCCGCTCCGGCGGGCTGTCGGACAGCATGAACCACCGCGCCGTATCGGCGCCATAGCGTTCGATAATATCCTCCGGGTCTATGACATTCTTCCGGGACTTGGACATCTTTTCCGAACGTCCCGCCGTGACCGAGGCCCCCGTGTCGTTGCGGACAATGCGGCCGTCATCCTTGCGGTTGACATCGGCGGGTTCCAACCAGGTACCGGTTTCGTCACGATAGGTCTCGTGACAGACCATGCCCTGGGTGAAAAGGCCGGCAAACGGTTCACTTACCCGCAGATGGCCGCAGGTTTCCATGGCCCGGGTGAAAAACCGGGCATAAAGCAGATGCAGAATGGCATGCTCCACGCCGCCGATGTACTGATCCACGGGCATCCAATAGTCGACGGCCACCGGATCCAGGGGCCCCTCGGCGCGGGGGCTGCAAAAGCGGGCAAAATACCAGGCCGAATCGACGAAGGTATCAAGCGTATCGGTCTCCCGCCGGCCCGGCCCGCCGCAAGACGGGCAGGCAACCGCGCCCCAGGTGGCGTGATCGTCCAAGGGGTTGCCCGCCCGTTCGAAGGTCACGTCGTCGGGCAGGGTGATTGGCAAATCCGCCTCCGCCACGGGCACGACGCCGCAAGCCTCGCAATGGACCACGGGAATGGGGCAGCCCCAATAGCGTTGCCGCGAGACACCCCAATCCCGCAGGCGGTACATAACCTCCCGCCTGCCGAAACCGCCGGTTTCCGCCCGCCCGGCTACCTCGGCCTTGGCGTCTTCGATACTCATGCCGTCCAAAAAGCCGGAATTGGCCAGCCGGCCAGGTCCTACATACGCCTCGGCCGCGATCGCAAAATCAGCAGTTTCGACGTCGTTAGGGATCACGACGGGAAGTACGACCTGGTCGTACTTCCGGGCGAAATCCAAATCCCGCTGATCGTGCGCCGGGCAGCCGAAGATGGCCCCGGTGCCATATTCGATGAGGACGAAATTGGCGACAAATATAGGTAACTCGAGATCCGGCAAGAACGGATGGGCCGCCCGCAACCCGGTATCGAGACCCAGCTTCTCGGCCTTCTCGATAACCTCTTCCGAGGTGCCCAGGCGCCGGCATTCGGCCACGAAGGCGGCGATTTCCGGATTGTCGGCAGCCAGACGCGCCGTCATGGGATGGTCGGGCGACAGGGCCAGAAAAGAGGCGCCGAAAATGGTATCCTGGCGGGTGGTGAAAACCTCAATCGAATCGGTCCCGCCCTTGACGGCGAAGTTCAAACGGGCGCCTTCCGAGCGGCCGATCCAATTGGCCTGCATCAGGCGGACTTTTTCGGGCCAACGTTCCATCTCATCCAAGGCGTTGAGCAATTCATCCTGAAAGGCGGTGATGCGGAAAAACCATTGGGACAGCTGCCGCCGCTCCACGGGCGCGCCGGACCGCCAGCCGCAGCCGTCAATAACCTGCTCGTTGGCCAGTACGGTATGTTCCACCGGATCCCAATTGACCCAGGATTCCCGGCGATAGGCGAGATCGTGCTTGTAAAGATCGAGAAATAGCTTCTGTTGATGGCGATAGTAGTCCACATCGCAGGTGGCGAATTCCCGGCTCCAATCCAGCGACAGCCCCATGGATTGCAGTTGCACACGCATGTTGTCGATGTTTTCGTGAGTCCACTTGGCCGGATGGATCTGTTTTTCCAGGGCGGCATTTTCCGCCGGCAGACCAAAAGCGTCCCAGCCCATGGGATGAAGGACGTTGAAACCCCGGGCCCGTTTGTAGCGGGCCACCACATCGCCCATGGCATAATTGCGGACATGTCCCATATGGATCCGGCCCGAGGGATAGGGAAACATTTCCAGCACATAGTACTTCGGCCGGCTCCGGTCGGGATCCGCCGCCGCCTCGAAAGTTCCGGCATCGGCCCAGGCGGCCTGCCATTTTGCTTCCGTTGTCTTGGCATTATAACGCGCCATGGATACCCCTCTCACCCCCGTTCCCGCGCCGGCGGTCGCGGAACATTATTAAAAACGGCGCCAGCCATACGGGCCGGCGCAATAAATTCTCGGATCTATATCTGCAAATCTGCGTGGCTTTTCGCAAATATCTTCAAATCTAACAACAGGCCAAGGTATCCGCTGGCCCCAAATCCACTATTCCAGCGTATCCAGGCGTAGCTGCCGGGCCCGGACCAGGATCGCATTTTCCAACTGAATGGCCGTTTCGCCCGCCACGTCAGCGCTCAGCCACTGCCGCGCCTGACCCAACGTCTGCTTGAAAACCGCCACCTTGATGCCGTCCGCGCGCAGGCGCCGGTCAAGGATATAGATCGTCATCTTGAACCGCTCCCTGGGGTTTTCCGGCGTGCTGTACCAATCGGTGATAATCACGCCACCGAAGGGATCGGCGGAATTCAAGGGCATGAAGGACAGCGTGTCCAAGGAAGCCCGCCAGAGAAAGCTGTTGATCCCGATCCCGCTGCCCGTGCCGCCGCCGCCGCCACGCTTATCGGCATCACTGCCGCCAAAAAGCGACAGCCCGCCCGGCCCGAATATGGTTTCCCGCTCACCGGTCGGATTGGGATCATGCCCCGTGCCTTCCGAGCGCGGATAATTCTGCTGGGAATCGGCCATGCCGCAAGCAGCCAAGGCCAAGGCCCCGGCCAGACAGATCGCCCAGCGCCGGCCAAGACGCAAATGACGCCACAAAAATCGCATGGGTGACCTCATACAAAACTCTCCAAAAAACACCGGACCATCGAATGTTATATACTACGTACCGCGCCTGGGCGAAATATGCTCAATGAACGATATACATACCATATCGTCCTGGCCTGGTAACGGATTCAATGGGGAGTATATTTGGTGGCCGGAATGACGCAAGATGCTAAAAAATCCCTGCGCGCGGCCCTGCAAAAAGCAGTGGAAATACATCAAAACGGTGATCTGGCCGCCGCCGCGCGGGCTTATCGCGCAATCCTGAAGCGGGCGCCCGAGCTCCCCGATGCCCTGCATTTGTTAGGCCTGACGGCACATCAATCAGGCGACCAGGCCCGCGCCATCCGCCATATGGAGCGCGCCGTCGCGCTGCAACCGGGCGAACCTTCGTTCCTCAATAACCTGGGACTGGCGCAGCATGCGGCCGGGCAGCTGGCGGCGGCGGAAGACAGTTTCCGGCAAGTCCTGTCAGTGGCGCCGGACAACGTGGCGGCAAGGCTGCATCTGGGCACCATCCTGGCGCTGCAAGACAAAAACGAGGAAGCGCTGGCGCAATTCATGTCCCTGATCGATGGCGGCGGTCTGGAGCCCCTTTGGCATGCCAAGGCGGGCCAGGCCTTGCGGCAATTGGGCCGCTTCGAGGAGGCCGAGGATCAGTATCGCGCGGCCGTCGCCCTGGCGCCGGGGGATATGGAGCTGCTGGCCAGTCTGGCCTCCCTGGTGCAGGTACGCGGCCGCAATGAACAGGCCGTTGAGCTGTACCGCCAAGTCCTCCGCCAGCGTGCCGAATACCCGGAAGTCTTAACAAATCTCGGCACTTGTTTGACGGCTTTGGGCGACATGGAGGCCGCCAGGGAAGCCTTCGAAGCCGCCCTGGCAATCGACGGTACGTCGGAAGGCGCCACGATTGGCATGGTCTATCTGCACGAACGGGAGGGTAAATTCGAGGCAGCCTGGGAGCGGCTGCGGACGTGTTTGACTCCCAACGGCGGCGGTGCGGTCAGCCTGGCCGCGGCCGGCGCCTTGGCGACGATCGCCCACCGCCTGAACAGGGAAGAGCAAGCCATGGAGACGGCGGAAAAAAGCCTTGCCGCGTGGCGGCAAAACGCCATTACCGCCGGTACGCTGGCTGGTTCCCGGGAAAAGAACCTGCATTTCGCCATCGGACAGCTCTATGATCGGAAGGGTGATTATGACCAGGCATTTGGTCATTTCCAGGCCGGCAATGCCCTCACCAGGCAGCTCTTCGACGCCGACGATTTTGATCTCCATATCAGCGCTCTGATAGATCATTTCAGCCCGGAACAAGTTACGCCAGTGGCTAAAAACACCGACCAGACCCCGGTTTTCATTGTCGGCATGCCCCGGTCCGGCACCACCCTGGTGGAACAAATTCTGGCCAGTCATCCGGAGGTCCATGGCGCCGGCGAAGTGCCATATCTGTATGAGGCCGTGACGGGGATGACCATTTACAACCCGCAAGACCTGCCCGCCCCGCAACTCCTCGGTTTAGCCAATACGGGCGCCTTGGACACCGCCGCCCGGCACTATCTGGACCGCTTGAGCCAAGCCGCCCCGGGCGCCGCGCGCATTACCGACAAGTTACCTGGAAACATCCTGCAAGTGGGCATGATCGCCCGTTTGTTCCCAAGGGCGCATATTATTCACATCCGCCGTGATGCCATGGACACCTGTTTGTCGTGCTTCACGCAGAATTTCGGCGAGCGCCTGCCCTTCACGGCGGATCAAGACCATCTCGCGGCCTATTACGCCGCATATGACCGCCTCGGCCGCCATTGGAACGACACCATCGGCCCTCAATTGTTGGAATTATCCTACGAGGACTTGATCGCCAATACCGAAAGGGAAAGCCGACGGCTGCTGGATTTCATCGGCCTGCCCTGGGACGGGGTGGTTTTAGACTTTCATGCCTCGGGCCGCATTGCCAACACCGCCAGCTATGATCAGGTACGCCAGCCCATCTATCGCAGCGCCATCGGCCGTTGGCGTCACTATGGTGAGCATCTGAGACCCTTGCGCACCGGTCTGGAAAACCGGGGCATCGCGGTGGAAATGCCATGATCCGCGCGTCCGGCTGCCGTACAATATCCATGGCGGAAAAAAATGCGGACCACGGGCGCCAAATCAACAACTTGGACGGTGACATATTGCCATGCTGACAACATCTCTGATCGTGGATGATTTCTTTGATGATCCCCTCGCCATAAGACAAACCATGTTGAACATGGACTATCCGGAGCCAAGGCAGGACGCCTACTACCCCGGACGCGATTCCGCCCAGCAACTCAAATTACCCGGTATTGATCAATTGATAAGCAATCTGACCGGGGAAAAAGTTGTTGAAAGCACGCTGCAATCTCATTGCCATGCTCGTATTTCCTTGGCAGCCGACGACCTCGGCCGAAAATACACCGTCCATATAGATCCCGGCGTTGTCTGGTCGGCAATCATCTATATGAATCCGCCCGAACAATGCCAGGGCGGTACGGAATTCTTCCGCCACAAGGCGACGAACATGGAACGGGCGCCGGTCTATCCCCATGAATTGGCCGAAATGGGCGTCCAAAATTATTACGAAGGGGGCGGCAGGATTATAGAGCACGACAGCAATGACATGACCAAGTGGGAAAAAACCATGACTATTCCCAT
>JAPYPT010000078.1 GCA_029937535.1 Alphaproteobacteria bacterium | reverse complement strand
ATATTATGGTGACGTAGTAATTAATTCATTATATTTTTCTCATATTTCCCTGAATTCTAGTAAAAACAATACTTATTACGTCGCCGCATTAAGAGAGCAGGTAGCGATCACAGTGGCGTCTTAGAGGGGGATGGAGGGCGTGGGAAAGTCGCCGTCCCCGGTCCACTCACCGTCGGCGAAGACCTCGAAGCGGTCGTAACAGCCGCCCGTGTAGGTGACGTGGCTGACCAGCCCGTCGTCCCCGCCCAGCCATAGGTGCAGCAGGCCGGCGGGCGGCTCCATGATCAGGCTCAAGCGCGCCTCTCCGCTCACATCGAGGGCGATTTGATGGGCCGGGCCGGGCGCGGTCATGGCGACGGTGCCGACGAAACGGTGGGTGATGTAGCGATGCAGATGCCCGGCCAAAACCGCCTCCACCTGATCATGGGGGCGCACCACGGCGGCTAATCCGGCGCAATCTTCCAGCCCCATTTTGTCCATCATCAACAGGCCGGTGCGAAACGGCGGGTGATGCATGAACAGAATTGTCGGCCTGTCGGGCTGTTCGGCCAAACGGTCTTGCAGCCAGGCAAGTCGCGTCGGACACAGGCGGCCGCCAGACTCTCCGGGGATCAGGGTATCCAACCCGATCAGACGCGGCTCCCAGTCTTCGATCGTAAATTGCATGAAGCCGTCATGGCCATCCAGATAGGTATGATCGGGGAAGCTCCGGCGCATGTCCTCCCGGTCGTCATGGTTGCCGGGTATGAGAAAATAAGGCATGGCCAGCCCGGCCAAGATCTCGGCCAAAATGGCGTATTCGGCCAAACCGCCGCCATCCACCAGATCGCCGGTACAGAGGACGAACTCGGGAGGCTGGGACAGCGCGTTCAAATGCGCCACGGCGATACGCAGATGGGCCGCAGTCTGAAACGTCCGGTCCGCATTGCCATCGGGCAAGGAGATATGTAAATCGGAAATCTGTGCGAATGTGAACATGGAAGGCCTATAATCAATCCCAATAGATAATACCAAGATGGAGAAGTATGCATGAAGGTCAAGGATTGGGTGGTTATCATCACGGGCGGCGGCACCGGCGTTGGCGCCGCGTCGGCGTTGATGCTGGCGGAGCAGGGCGCCCGGATTACCATTAATTATTCCCGCAGCGCCCAGGCGGCGGAGGAAACCGCCAAGGCTTGCGAGGCCTTTGGCGCGGAAACCCTGGTCTGTCAGGGCGATGTCAGCAAGGACGAGGACTGCCGCCGCATCACGGCCGAGACCGTGGCCAAATGGGGCCGCATCGATGGCCTGATGAACAATGCCGGCACCACGAAAATGGTGCCCGATAATAATCTCGACAGCCTGTCGGCGGATGATTTCCTCAATATCTATTCGGTCAACGTGGTCGGCGCCTATCAAATGACCCGCGCCGTGGCGCCGCACATGAAGGCCCAGGGCCGGGGCAGCATTGTCAACACGTCCTCCATCGCCGGGGTCATGGGGATCGGTAGCTCCATCGCCTATGCCGCCTCGAAAGGCGCGATGAACACCATGACCCTGTCGCTCGCCCGCCTGCTGGCGCCGGAAATCCGGGTCAACGCCATCGCGCCCGGCTTTATCACCGGCCGCTGGTTTCGGGACCGGCTGGGCCAGGAAGCCTATGACAAAATGGTCACGGGCGTGGAGCAATCCGTGCCCCTGAACCATGCCAGCACACCCGAGGACGTAGCCGAGGCGGCATTATATCTGCTGACCAGCAGCGCCAATATCACCGGCGAAATCCTGCTCACCGACGGCGGCGCCCACCTTGGCGGCGCACCGCTGATGGCCCGTTAATTTAAACAATTTAGGACACCCAAGAACATGGCACGTATCGATTATGCGACCACCGATCATCTGAGCGAGCGGGGCAAGGCCCATATGGAGCGGCTTGGCCACAAGAATATCTTCCGCATGCTCTCGCACTCCGAATCCCACCTGCGCAACTATTGCCGACTGGGTAACGCCATCCGCCACCACGGCGTGCTGGACCCCCGCCTGCGGGAATTGGCCATCACCCGCGTCGGCATCCTGCTGGGCGCCGAGTACGAGGTGATCGCCCACAAGCGTATCGGCCGCGACCTCGGCATCCCGGAAAACCAGATCGAGGCCCTGGACCAAGGCGCGGGCAGCGATGCTTTCAACGAGGTGGAAACAGCCGTCCTCGCCTACACCGACGATCTGGTCGACAATGGCAATCCCGGCAGTAATCCCGGCGCCGGGGCCGGCGCATCCTTCGACGCCGTCGCCGGGCACTTGAGTGGTGAGGAACTGGTGGAACTGACCCTGGCCATCACCTTCTACATCATGACCTCGAAGTTCCTCATCACCTTCGGCATAGACCTGCAAGCGGAGGAATAGGCGAACTTGCGGTCAGGGCGGAAGGTTTGCCTGGCCGAGATTTGCCGTCAACTGGCGACGAAGTTTGGGCGGCGCGATCGGCCATCGGGCGAGCACGGTTGTGACGGTCAATTCGGGTTGCAGCGCCAATACATCGGCAATTTGATCCTGGGCCTCGGCGAGCCGGCCTTGTTCCGTTCGCAAATTCGCCAGGAAAATCTTTGTCCAAAATATATGTCCGCCCACCCTGGCGGCGGTCGCGAATGCAGTCTCGGCTGCGTCCATATCGCCTAATTCCATGAAATTTAGACCACGGATGGTCTCGGTCGCCCAGCGAAGCGGATCCCGTGGACTGAGGCGGATGGCCTGAACGCTGGTCTCCAACGACAAATCATGCTGGCCGTCGGCGAACAGGGATGTGGCCAAAGCCTGATAGCCGAGCGCGAAATTCGGATTCAGTTCCAGGCCATGGCGTTGCGCCTCGATGGCGCGTTCCGTATCGCCATGCCAGGTCAAACTACGGCCCCACTGAACGTGAGCCAGAGGCAACCGTTCATCCAATTTCACCGCCGCCTCGGCCAGTGCCAGGCTTTTCTTAAGCGTGGCGGTCGGATCATCGACGAATCCAAGGTAGGAAAGATCGTAGAGCAACCAGGAATATCCCGCATGCGCCATGGCCAGATTGGGGTCGGCGGCGATGGCCTGTTGGAACAACCGTTCGGATTTTTCGGTATCTTCGCGGGTGCGCTGGTTCAGATGCCACATGGCCTGGTGGCACAGATCCCACGTCGTCAGATTTTCCGCTCCGGTCCGCGTTGCGCGCTGATGCTCGGCCAGGGATAATTCGGGTTCCACGGTCGAGACGATGGCTTGTTGAATGTCATCTTGAAGATCGAATATATCCACCAAATCACGGTCATAGCGCTCCGCCCAGATATGATTGCCGGTTTCGCTCTCGATCAATTGCGCCGTAACGCGCACCCGGTTTCCCGCCTTGCGGACACTGCCTTCAAGGACGTAGCGCACGCCAAGATCCCGGCCGATTTGTTTTACATCGATCGCCTGACCTTTGTAGCTGAAGGTCGAATTCCGTGCCGAGACAAAGAACCAGCGGAATTTCGAAAGGGCGGTGATGATATCCTCCGTAATGCCATCGGAAAAATACTCCTGTTCAGGGTCGCCCGACATGTTGTCGAAGGGCAGAACAGCAATGGAAGGGCCTTGCGGCACGGAAAAAGTATCGTTGGGGGATGCGGGCGCCTTCGCGGCACCCGGCGTCCAGCGCCAGATTTGCACGGGCCGGGCGATATTTTTCAACGTCTGCTCGCCCGCATCCACGAACTGGGTGTCCAGACGGTCCCGTATGTCCTCGAACACCCGCCGTGATACCGCGATACCGCCCGGCTCGGATATCTCCTGTAACCGGGCGGCCACGTTGACGCCATCGCCCAAAATATCATCGCCATCGATGACGATATCGCCAAGATTAATGCCGATGCGAAAGATCATGCGACCCGCCTCCGGCCCCCCGGCATTGCGCGCCGCCATGGCTTCCTGGATTTCGATAGCGCATTTCGTGGCATTGACGACGGAGGGAAATTCCACCAGCAGGCCATCGCCCATGCTCTTGACGATACGGCCGCCATGGTCCGCGATTGCCGGATCGACCAATTCCCCCCTGTGGTTTCGCAACACCGCGATCGTGCCGACCTCGTCCGCGCCCATGAGCCGGGAGTAGCCAACCACATCGATCGATAGAATTGCCGCCAGTTTGCGTTGCGTCTCCTCGGCCATGGGCCAAGTGTATCGATGCCCGGATGGTAATTCCATGAGCATTATTGAAAACTGCCGCCAGCAAACCCCATATTGCCGATGCCCAGGCATCTGTCTAATCTGGTGCCGACGCGAACCACCGGAAAGGATCCGACAATGCCCCTGCCGCAAGATATCAGCCCCATCAACAGTGAAATGATGGATTCCATCGCCCGCAGCGCGTCCATGGACTGGATTGAGACGGCGCCCGGCATGGCGTACATGAAAATCCTCTGGATCGCACCCGAGAGCGGCCGGTGGGCCATACTGTTGAGCTGGAAGAAAGGCTATGTGGCCCCACCCCACAAACATCTCTCCGGCGCCCATGCCTTCATCCTCTCGGGCTGCCTGCAGGTGCGTGACGGCACGTTGGAGGTGGGCGACTATGTCTACGAACCCAACGGCATGGTGCATGGCGAAACCACGGCGTTGGAGGATACGGAATATCTGTTTATCTGCGATGGCCCAGTGCTTTTCTACAACGATGACGCCTTCACGGGCTATCTGGGCTGGGAACAACTGCAGCGCATGCAGGATCAGGCCGCGGCCAAAGCCGCCGCCGAATAGCCAAGTTATTGCGAAGGAGCATAAAGTCATGAAAAATTGGGATGGCCGGGCATTGGTCGAAACAAGTTGGCTGGCGGCCAATCTCGATGATCCGAATTTGCGCATCGTTGACGCTTCAATCGTCATGGCCAAGACGGAGGACGGCAATTGGGCCGCCAGTAGCGGGCGGGGTGATTTTGACGCGGGGCATATTCCAGGCAGCCAGTTCATAGACCTACTGACCGAAATTCATGACCCGGCCAGCCCCCTCAACTTCACCTTGCCCGGCCCGGAAAGCTTCGCCCAGGCCATGGGGGAAAGAGGTATCGGCGATGAACACATGGTCGTCGTCTATGCCAACGCCGTGCCGTGGTGGGCGACCCGGTTCTGGTGGATGGTGAAGGCCAATGGCCATGACAAGGTCGCGGTACTGGACGGCGGCTTCAAAAAATGGCGCGCCGAAGACCGGCCGGTCAACAATTTGCCGGCGGACCTTCCCGGAGCGGTTTTCACTCCGCGCCGGCGGCCCGAACTGATCGCCGATAAAGACAAGGTTGTGGCAACATTGGCGGCGGGGACGGGAGCGGTGATCAATGCCCTGTCGCCGCAACTGCACCGCGGCGAGAGCGATCTGGGCTATGGCCGGCCAGGCCGCATCGCGGGCAGCGTGAACCTATCATCCCTGGCCTTGATCGATCAGAAGACCGGGGCCTATCTGCCGGAGGACGAATTGCGCCGCGTCGTCGAGGAAAGTCTCGGAAGGGTGGACGGCGAGGCGATCTGTTATTGCGGCGGCGGCATCGCGGCCACCATGGATGCGTTGATTCTTGACCTGCTCGGCTATAAGAACGTCTCCGTATACGATGCCTCCCTGCAGGAATGGGCGGCGGACCATAGTCTCGCCATGGAAACGGGCTAAAGGATCGAGAATTCGAATGAGTCAAAACGACAATGATCATGACTGGTTGCGGCAAGGCAGCACGTCGAGCGCGGATGTGGCGAAAAGCTATGACGACTGGGCTGATACCTACAATGAAACCCTTGCCGATTGGGATTATCGCGCGCCGGGGGATGCCGCGCGGCTGTTGGGGGCGACGACAGCATCGGACGCCGTCATACTGGATGCCGGCTGCGGCACCGGCCTGACGGGCGCGGCGTTGCGGGCGGCGGGATTTACAGGCGCCATTGATGGCCTTGATCTTTCGCCGGCATCCCTGGAGGAGGCCGAAAAACGCGGGGCCTACCGTAATCTGCAACAGGCTGATTTTCAAAAACTGCCGCTTACCATACCGGGTGACGCTTATGATGGGTTGATCTGTGTCGGCGTGTTGACCTACGTCCCCGACAGCGACGCCATTTTGGCGGAGTTCGCCCGTCTTGTCCGCCCGGGCGGGACCATCCTGGTTACCCAGCGGGATGATCTGTTCGAGGAACGCGGTTTCGCCGATACCTTGCGGTCCTTGGCCGATGCGGGCCTTATCAGCGATTTGACGATAACCGAACCGCGGCCCTATTTGCCGGCCAACCCTGATTTTGGCGACGAGATCAGGGTGATCTACGCCACCATGAAAGCGGTCTAATACCAAGGTGCGGTTTGCGGCCCGAAAGGGCGGCGGAAGCTCGCCCGCCGGCGCTAAATCTCCTTGGCCGCCGCCAGGACGGCGTCCGCGTGCCCCTTGACCCTGACCTTGCGCCAAACCTTGGCGATCTTGCCCTTGCCGTCGATCAGAAAAGTCGTGCGTTCAATGCCCATATAGGTACGGCCGTAGTTTTTCTTTTCCACCCAGACGCCGTATTTTTCGCAGATCGCGCCGTCCTCGTCGGAGGCCAGGGCGATGCGCAGGCCATGCTTCTGCGTGAATTTGTCGTGCTTGGCGACGCTATCCCGCGAGAGGCCCACGACGGCGATGCCATTGGCGGAGAACTTGCGCTTTAAATCGGTAAAGTCCTTGGCCTCGGTGGTGCAGCCGGGCGTGTCGTCCTTGGGATAGAAATACAACACCACCTTTTTGCCCTTCAGGTCCTTCATGGCAATCTTGCCGCCGCCGCCCGCGGGCGCGGTAAAAGACGGCGCCCTGTCCCCTGCATCAAGCATTTTTCGCTCCTATTGGCGGCCCTTAGTTTTGGGCCCGCCGTTGTTCCGTTGCCGTCCTGTCGACCTCTCCCTTGTCGTCCAGCACGACGCCATAAAGCTCCAACGCGGCGGTGGCCGAGACCATGCCGTCGCGCACGTCTACCGCGACCCGTTGCGGATCGCGCTGCTTGGGATCGCCATAGCCGCCGCCGCCGGGCATTTCCAGATGCAGGCGGTCGCCGCTGGGGATCGATTGCGTGCCCTTGTTGCGAAGCACCTTGCCGGAGGTCAGCTCGACCTTGCCCGTAAAGCCGTCCGCGCCCCCTTCCCGGCCCCTTGGCGCGTGATGCACCCGGTCGAAGGTGGCGGCGATGGCAAAGGGCGCGTTCTCGGAGGAGGCGATCTCCATGATCTGGCCGGTGCCGCCGCGGAATTCTCCGGCGCCGCCCGAATCCATCCGGTATTCCTTGCGCCAGACCACGATGGGGGCGATGGATTCATTGATCTCCACCGGGGTATTGCGCACGCCCGAGGGAAATGCCGTCGCCGACAGACCGTCCTTTAGCGGCCGGGCGCCGGCCCCGCCGGTGTGGAACAGACCGACCGCGAAGGGCGTGGCATCGCCAAACTCTTCGTCCGGCACCAAACCATGACCACCCATGAGGGCGGGGTTCCACAGACACGAGGTCCCCTCCGCCGGCGCCTTGCCGGCCACGGCCTTATGCAGGGCGCCCATGACCACGTCGGGCAGCATCTGGCCGGTGACATGGCGGGCCGCCACGGCACAGGGGTGGGGGGCATTCAGGATCGTACCCTCGGGCGAGGTCACCTTGATCGCCGAGAGGGAGCCGGCATTGTTGGGAACAGTGGGCCCGACCAGACAGCGCACCCCGAACGAGGCATAGGCCTGGGTATAGGTGATGGGGACATTAATGCCCTTGTTGGAAACGCCGGAGGTGCCGTCAAAGTCCACATAGATGCCGTCATCGGCGATGGTCAGCGCGGCGACCAGATCGATGGGGGTGTCAAAGCCGTCAATCCGCATGGCGTTATGGTAGGTGCCCTTGGGCAGCTTGGCGATTTCGTCCAGCATGGCCCGATGGGAATGTTCCACCATGTATTCGCCCAGGGCATCGAGCTTCTCCAGGGCGAACTCGTCCATCATTTCGACCAGGCGGCGGCAGCCGATCTCGTTACAGGCCATCAAGGAATAAAGATCGCCCTCGACCTGGATCGGTTCGCGCACGTTGGCGCGGACGATTTCCATTATCGCCTCGTCCATCACGCCTTCCCGGGCCAGGACCAGGATGGGCAGATACAGCCCCTCGTCATAGACCTGGCGGCCATCGGCGCCGAAGCCGATGCCGCCGATATCGACCACATGGGTGGTGGATGCGAACAGGCCGATGGCCTTGCCTTGGTAGAACGTTGGCGTGACCATGGTGAAATCGTGCAGATGCCCGGTACCGAGCCAAGGGTCGTTGGTGACATAGACATCGCCGGGCCGCATGGTCTCGACGGGATATTTGTCCAGGAAGAACCCGACCGAGGCGGCCATGGCATTGACATGCCCCGGCGTGCCGGTGACCGCCTGGGCCAGCATCCGCCCTTGCGTGTCGAAGACGCCCGCGGAGAGATCGCCCGCCTCCCGCGCGGCGGTGGAAAATGCGGTGCGGATCAGGGTTTGGGCCTGCTCTTCGACAATTGCGATCAGGCGGTTCCACAAAACCTGGTTCTGGATTTCCTCCAGGGCGGAATTCTTGCTCATGCCGCATCTCCCTCCTTGCGCCGCAATTCGATATGCCCGGCGCCATTCACCATAGCCGCGAAATGTGCCGTCACCATGGTCGTCGTCTGGGCTTCCATGATCAGGGCCGGGCCGGGCAAGGTCATGCCGGGCGCCAGATCGTCGCGTTGGTAGACCAACGCCGTAACGTAGTCCGTCAGATCCGCATCGAACAGCTTCCGCTCACCGCTGGCAACCGCCACGCCGGCGCCGGCAACATCCTCCAATGGAGCAACCGGTGGCTGCTGGGTGGCGATGGACAGAGCCCAGGTCAGAATTTCCACTTCCATGGATGGAATAACCCGGCCGAACAGTTCTTCGTAAGCCTGGTCATAAGCCGCCTTCAAACCCGCGCCGTCTTCATCCGTCAGCTCGCGCGCGGGCACCTCAACGACAATCTCGTGACCCTGGCCGATGTAGCGCATGTAGGCGATGCGCCGTTCCTCCACGGCCGCGCCCGGCGCGCCGGCGGCGACGATGGCATGGGCTTCGTCATGCATTTCGGAAAACATACCGCTTAGGCCCTTCGGTTCGAGTTCGGCCAGTTTGGTATAGCGGCTGCGGACCACTTCGTAGGACACGGGCGCGGCGAGGAAGCCGATGGCGGAACCTACCCCCGCGCCCTGGGGGATGATGACCCGGTCCATGCTTAGCTTTTCCGCCATGCGGCAGGCATGCAGGGGCGCCGCGCCGCCAAAGGCGATCAGGGTGCGGGCGGCCAATTCCTTGCCCTGTTCCACCGCATGGACGCGAGCGGCGTTGGACATATTTTCCTCAACCATCTCGGAGACCGCGAAGGCCGCCAAGGGGCCGTCCAGGTTCAGCTTTTGGGCGATGGCGGTATCCAGGGCCGATGCCGCCAATTCAGGCGACAATTCGACCGAGCCGCCCGCGAAGCCTTCGGGCGCGATCCGGCCCAGGGCCACATCGGCATCAGTCACCGTGGCGCCAAGGCCGCCCTGGCCATAACACGCAGGGCCCGGTTCCGAACCGGCGCTTTCGGGACCGACCTGGATGCGGCCAAGGCTGTCGATCTGAGCAATGGAGCCGCCGCCCGCCCCGATCTCCACCATCTCGATGACGGGGATACGCAAGGGCAAGCCACTGCCCTTGGTGAAACGGTACTGCCGGTCGACCTCGAAAGTGCGGGAGGTTTGCGGCCGGCCATCGTCGATCAGGCAAATTTTAGCCGTGGTGCCACCCATGTCATAGGACAGAACCTTGTCCAGGCCGCATTCGAGCGCGATGCGGCCGGCCAGGATGGCGCCGCCCGCGGGCCCGGATTCGACCAGGCGAATGGGGTGTTGCCGGGCGGTTTCCACCGTGGTCAGACCGCCCCCCGAGGTCATCATATAAAGCGGGCATTGCGCACCCTCGGCCCGCAGGCGGTCATCCAGATCAGCCAGATAAGACGACATGAGGGGTTGTACATAGGCGTTGGCGGAGGCCGTGGACATGCGCTCGTATTCGCGGATCTCGGGACAAACCTCGCTCGACAGGGTAATCCAAAGATCGGGCAAGGCGGCGCGCAGAATTTCAGCCACCCGGCGCTCATGATCCGGGTTGGCGTAAGCATGCAGCAAGACGATGGCCGCGCTTTCCACGGCCTCCTCCCGCAGGATGGGGATCAGATCGTGGATCGTGCCTTCATCCAATTCCAACAACACTTCACCCCGGGCATTGCAGCGCTCGCGCACGGGCAGCCGCAGATAACGGGGCACCAGGGGGTGCGGCTTTTCAATATTGATGTCGTATTGGTCGAAGCGGTGCTCGTATCCCATTTCGACCGCATCGCGAAAACCTTCGGTGACGATGAGGGCGGTATGGGCCCCCTTGCGTTCGATGATGGTGTTGGTGGCCAAGGTAGTGCCATGAACGATAAAGGCCAGATCCGCCGCCCCGATACCGGCCTCGGGCAGCACCGCGCGGACCGCCGCCATGACGCCTTCCTCGGGCGCCTGGGTCGTGGTCAGGACCTTGCGGGTAAATAGACGGCCATCCAGATCAAGGGCCACATCGGTAAAGGTGCCGCCGATATCGACGGCCAAACGAGCGGTTTCAGACATTCAATCGTACACTTTTCTAACGGGGAAAATTTTCGGGTGTGAAGGCTTCCAGGGTGCGGTAGACATCCTCCCGGTCAGTGCTCATGGGCGTGATGATATGGGTATGAATACCGGTTTCGCCGGCCCAGCGGATCCGCTCCCGGCATTCCTCGGCCGTGCCGATAATGGCGATCTCATGCGCCAGCTCCGGAGACAGGGCGCCCATGGTCTTCTCACGGTCCCGCGCGGCCCAGCCCTCGGCAATGGTTGCCGCCACGTCCTCGTAGCCGGCCCAGGCGAGAAAATCATTGTAGACCGGGGTCGCGTAATAGGGCGCCATGCGAACCCGGAAGGCTTCCACGGCTGCTTCCCGGTCGTCGGTAACCAGGACCAGATAGCGGTTGACCACCTCGACCTCGAGGGGGTCCTTGCCGGCCCGGGCAGCACCCGCATGCACATGTTCGATCATCTTGGGCAGAGCCTTTTTGGGCCACATATTCAGGATCACGCCGTCACCCACCTCCGCCGCCATCTCGATCATCTTGGGCCGCAGGGCGGCGAGATATATGGGCACCTCTTGTTCCAGGGGCGGTTGACGGTAGCCCTTGGAATGCAGCGTCGAGAGATCGAAATCGGACTTCTCCCCAGCCAGCATGGAGCGGACCATGATGGTGGTTTCCTTGACCCTGGTCAGGGGCTTTTTCAAGGGCACGCCATGCCATTGATCCATGATGGTGTGGGACGAGGCGCCCAGGCCCAGAATAACCCGCCCCGGCATTAACTGGCCCAGGGTATTGGCTGTCGCCGCCAACACCGCCGGGGTCCGGGAATAAACCGGCACCACGGCGATGCCCATGCGCAGGGTCGGGGCGTGGGGTGCCAGCGCCGCCATCATGGTCAGGCCATCGGGCGGTCCCGCATCGGACATCCAGCCGTCGTCGTAGCCATTTTCCTCGACCCACTTCACCAGTTCGATGGTATCGGGCAGTGATGTTCCCGCCGGCAGGGTGACGGCGATACGTTGGCGTGGCGGCATGCAAATTCCCCAATTTGGCAACAAAACGACGACGGCTTCACGATCCGCCACCATAACCCCATCATAGCGCGCGCGCTCCGGCCATGCCATGGTAGAGACCGCCAACAGGAGATAATTCATGAGTGAGTTGAGAGAAGTCGCATCCGGCCTGCAGTTTCCCGAAGGGCCCATCGCCATGCCCAACGGCGATGTTGTTCTGGTCGAGATTGCCCGCGGCACCCTGAGCCGGGTGAAACCGGACGGCACGATCGAGGTCGTGGCGGAAACCGGCGGCGGGCCCAATGGTGCCGCGATCGGCCCCGATGGCGCCTGTTATGTCTGCAACAACGGTGGTTTCCGCTGGCATATCAAAGGCGGTAAGCATTTTCCCGGCTACCAAGACGAGACCTATTCCGGCGGGCGCATTGAGCGCGTGGACATGGAAACCGGCAAGGTCGAGGTACTGTACACCGAATGCGACGGCAACCTTTTGCGCGGCCCCAACGACATCGTATTCGACCGGGACGGCGGCTTCTGGTTCACCGATCACGGCAAGATCCGGCACCGGGAGGAAGACCGCACCGGGGTCTATTACGCCAAGACCGACGGCTCCTTCATCACAGAGGCAATATTTCCCGTCAGCGGCCCCAACGGCATCGGGCTATCGGCGGACGAGAAGACCCTGTACGTGGCCGAAACCCATGCCGGCCGCTGCTGGGCCTACGAAATCGAGGCACCCGGCAGGATCGTGCGCGGCCAGGGCGAGGCGCCGTGGGAGCCGGGCAAGCTGTTGCTGGGTGTCTCCGACTTCCGCTTTTTCGACAGCCTGGCCTTGGACAGCGCCGGCAATATCTGCATCGGCACCATCGTGCGTGGTGGCATCACCGTGGTTTCGCCCCAGGGCGGCGAGGTGGAGCATGTGCCCACGCCGGGCGATCTCTACGCCACCAACATCTGCTTCGGCGGCCCGGACCTGCGGACGGCCTATATTACCTTGTCATCCACCGGCAAGTTGGTAGCCATGGAATGGCCACGGCCGGGGCTGCCGCTGAATTTTCTCAATAAGTAGCATCGCCGTCACCGCGAACCGATACCATTCGCCCTCTGCAATTCGCGGACATAGCCGATGATCGCCCTGGTATCGCCGGCGCTGACCTGGGGTTGTGGCGGCATGTTGCCAAAGCGCCAGTGATGCTGGCGCACACCCCTTTTCAGGGCGAGGTTAAACGCACCGTCGGCGTGATGTCCGGGCGTGTATATCTTGTGAACAAGGGGTGGCCCGCCCGATCCGCCGGCGGCATTCTCGCCATGACAGGCCGCGCAATTGTCGCCAAAGGCCTTTTCACCTTTCTGGCCAAACGTCGAAAGCGCCGGAACCTTCACATCGACCATGGCCGCCGAACCGCTTTGGTTCATTGATTCATTAATCATCACCCAGGCACCGCCGCCCACGACGGCCAGCACCGCCAAAGCCGGCAGGTGCCCCTTGAGGCGCTCCGCAACACTTTTTGTCTCTGCCGTTTTCTTGTTCATGACGTGCGGCTCCAGAGCCATTTTTAATTAGTCGGGTGTCTAACGGCAATATCGTCATTCCACCGGCTGGAAGGTAAAGGCCTTTGTTGGTGGCAACTTATGCAAGGGTCAATTTGCCGCAGGCGTTTCAGATGTCCGGCATTGAACTTCCCGTGGGGTCATGCCCATCTTTCAATGAAGCGGGCCAAGGGCCGCGCATTCAAAGGGAAGGAACGATCCAATGAAAAAATCGGTGAAGATGTTACTAGGCTTATTGGCCATGCTGGCCGCCACGGCATCTACCGCCGCATTGGCCCATCCAACCGGCAATTCCGGTGGCGCCATGATGGATCGGGGCATGATGGATCGGGGCATGATGAAGCCCGGCGCCCAGCATGAGATGATGCAACGGATGCACCGTGGCAATCGCGGCGCAGGCGGCATGATGAGATCCATGGGGACGGGAATGGGCCATCACATGGACGGCGGCAGGATGATGGGCGGCATGCGCGTGACGTCGGTCCAACACCTGAGCGTCGATGATGTCTCCCATTTCTTTGGCCATCATCTTGAGCGTCATGACAACAAAAGGCTAACGCTCGGCGATGTAAGTGAAAAGGACAAGGATACAATCACTGCACGCATCGTCACCCTCGAAGGCTCTCTGGTCCAGGCATTCGAGGTGGACCGTCACAGCGGCATGGTGAAACGGGTGGAATGAACGGTTCGCCCACCGTCCGGTCAGTGCAGCCTAGACTCGTCCTCGGAGGTATCGTGAAGCACGCCCGACAGGCCGTCCATGATGGGGCAGTCGGGGCGATGATCACCGGCGCAATGTGCCACCAGATGGGATAGGGTCTCGCGCAGGCCCTGCAGCTCGGAGATCTTTGCCTCGATCTCCTGGAGGTGTTTTTTGGCGATATTTTTCACTTCCGCGCTGGCCCGGTTCTGGTCTTCATAAAGCGATAGAAGCGCCCGGCAATCGTCGATCGAAAAGCCCAGGCCACGCGCCCGCTGTACGAAGCGGAGTTTATGAATATGGGCATCGGCATAGTTGCGGTAGCCGTTGGTTAACCGGTCGCCAACGACAAGATTGATGCTTTCATAATAGCGAATGGTTTTGGGCGACAAGCTTGTGGCTTTGGCCGCGTCCCCGATATTCATGTTCAGTCTCCTATCAACGCAATGTGGTATCAGGTCTTGATGTAACGCAGGCGCAGGGCATTACTGATCACCGAGACTGAACTCAAGCTCATGGCCGCCGCCGCGATCATCGGACTCAGCAGCAGACCGAAGAACGGATAGAGCACCCCCGCCGCCAAGGGCACGCCAAGGGCATTGTAGAAAAAGGCAAAGAACAAGTTCTGGCGGATGTTGCCCATGGTCGCCCGGCTGATCCGCCGGGCCCGCACGATGCCGTTAAGATCGCCCTTGATCAGGGTGACGCCGGCGCTTTCGATGGCCACGTCGGTGCCCGTTCCCATGGCGATGCCGATATCCGCCTGGGCCAGGGCGGGCGCGTCATTGACGCCGTCGCCGGCCATGGCCACGACGTGGCCCTGATCCTGCAGCCGGCGCACGGCCGCGCTTTTTTCGTCCGGCAGGACATCGGCGACGATCTCGTCAATATCAAGCTGGCGGGCCACCGCCTCCGCCGTGGTGCGGTTATCGCCGGTCAGCATGACGATCCGCAGCCCCTCCGCGTGCAGGGCCTGAATAGCCCCCGGCGTGGTCTCCTTGATGGGGTCGGCCACGGCGATCAATCCGGCGGCTACGCCGTCAACGGAGGCAAACATGGCGGTGGCGCCCTGGCGGCGCAATTCGTCCGCCGGCAGGGCGGAGATATCGGCGCCTTGTCCAGCCATCATGGCGGCATTGCCGAAGGCCACGGCGTGGCCATCCACCTCGCCGCTGACGCCCTTGCCGATGGTGGCCTGAAAGTTACTGGGTTCGTGCAGTTCCAGATCCCGCGCGCGGGCGCCCGAAACCACGGCCTCGGCCAGGGGATGTTCACTGGCCCGTTCCAGGCTGGCCACCAGGGCGAGAACCTCATTCTCCTCGAAGCCGGGCGCCGCGACCACTTCCCTCAAAGCCGGTTTGCCAAGGGTCAAGGTGCCGGTCTTGTCGACGATGAGTGTATCGACCTTTTCGAAACGTTCCAGCGCCTCGGCGCTTTTGATCAGCACGCCCGCCTGGGCGCCACGCCCGGTGCCCACCATGATCGACATGGGCGTCGCCAGACCCAGGGCGCAGGGGCAGGCAATGATCAGCACCGAAACAGCCGCCAGCAGGGCATGGGCCAGGGGCGGCGTGGGGCCCCAAACCGCCCAGGCAATGAACGCAGCCACGGCGCAGGCCACCACCACGGGGACGAAATATCCGGCCACCGTATCGGCGACGCGCTGAATGGGCGCGCGGCTGCGCTGCGCCTCCGCCACCATCTGCACGATGCGGGCCAGCATGGTTTCCGCGCCCACCTTGTCGGCGCGCATGACCAGGGCGCCGGTGCCATTGAGGGTGCCGCCGATCAGGGTATCGCCCGTCAGTTTTTCCACGGGCAGGGATTCACCCGTAATCATTGATTCATCGACCGCGCTGTGGCCGTCCAGGATCTCCCCATCGACGGGAATTCCCTCGCCGGGGCGAACCCGCAAACGATCGCCCAAATGCACCATGGCGAGATCAACTTCCTCTTCCCCGCCATCCGCGGTCAAACGCCGGGCCGTCTTTGGCGCCAAATCCAGCAGGGCGCGCAGGGCGCCCGACGTGCGCTCGCGGGCGCGCAGTTCCATGACCTGCCCCAAAAGCACCAAGGTAATGATGACCGCCGCGGCCTCCAGATAGATGGCCACCCGCCCATCCGCGCCGCGGAAGCCGTCGGGAAAGGCTTCGGGCAGGACAACGGCAACGACGCTGTAGCCATAGGCCGCCCCCGTTCCGATCGCGATCAGCGTGAACATGTTCAGCTTCATGCTTAAAACCGACTTCCAACCGCGCTCGAAAAACGGCCAGCCCGCCCACAGCACGACCGGCGTGCTCAGCACGAGCTGTACCCAGGGGTTCCACGCACCGCCAACAATACCGGACAAGCCGGGGAGCATTTCACCCATGGCCAGTACCAGCACCGGCAGGCTAAACGCCGCGCCGAACCAGAAACGCCGGGTCATATCGATCAGTTCGGGATTTGCCTCGGCCTCGACGGCGACCGTCACCGCCTCCAGCGCCATGCCGCAAATCGGGCAATCGCCAGGTTCATCCTCAACGATCTCCGGGTGCATGGGGCAGGTATATTTGGTTGCCGTGGCGCCAATGACCATGGTGGCTTCCAATGCCATGCCACAGTCCGGACAGATCGCCGGCGTGGCGCTCCAAACACCGGGGCACATGGAACAGAAATAGCCGTCCTTCCCACCCGCCTGCTCCGCCGCTTCGGCTTTCGCGGCCGCCTGGATGGTGCCGTCCAGATAGCCCTGGGGGTCCGTTTCGAACATCGCGGCACAACTTTCGCCACAGAAATAGTAAATCTCGCCGCCATGTTCGATCGAAGGCTCTTCCGCCGAGGGCGAAACAGTCATGCCGCAGACTGGATCGATTGCCGGTTCACCGTGAAGCACCGCCGCTTTCGTCATCTCACACTCCCGATACAGGACACCGCCGCCAGACGGACGGCGACCTCTACCTCAAATATGTGGCTTCCAGTTACTGGAAGGTCAAGAGCCGAGTTGCGGCCGGGTCTTTCTATTGCGGGATTTTCATGCGGTCGGGCGTTCGGCTATTCGCTTTCTTGATTTGCATGGGGGGAAAGCCCTACCACAACCGATAGATGGATAATTCGTCCGTCGGCAAAGGTTAGCGCGACCGGAAACCGATCACCCTTGATCAGATCTTGCCGCAGATCAAATAATTCGAACCACATATGATGGCTCGCGACATTCAGTGTTTCCTCGGACCTGATGGTTCTTGAAGACAGTGACAAAACCGTCTCGGAATCCGCTTGAAACTGGAAACGGGCGAACCGCGCCACGGGTGTTTCCATATTTGTTACGGTAACTCTGTCCTGTTCTTCGTTTTCAAGCACGAAATACAGCCGCGTATTTTCTCCAGCCTTCGCGGGCAGGGCCCATGGGTGGGAGATACTGACATCTCCCGATTCACTTTGGTGAGCCGATACTGTCCACGAGGGTATGACTACGACCAAACTAACAGCGACCAACACGGCCTTCATAATTCCTTGCATGTCTCAACTTTCATTCCATTTTGTGCCATCATCGGCGCGACGTTCTTGAAAAGCGGGGCAGCGACTGTTACCGCCGCCCCGCCTGGAGCATGTTCTTTTCAAACATGCTCGGACTCTTAAGAAAAGAGCAATTGAACCAATCGCCTGGGTCCCGCCAAATACGTTTTGGGCTCACCCGATTAATTGAAAATTGCTCTAAAAGGCGTGAAAACTAAAACATCAATCTCGCGCCGATCACGAAACGCGAACCTTCCGTATCTTCGCCCTCGGCCTTGGCAAGATCCTCGGTCTGTCCGAATTTCCGTTCGTAGACGATGCCTGCATAGGGCGAGAACGTCCGGTCTATGACGTCGTAGGAGAGGCGAAGGCCGATTTCGATATCATTAAGGCCGGAACCGACACCGATCTCTCGGTCGGAAGTGAAGGCGGCATTGAGTTCCGCCGACGGGGTCAGGATCAGATAATTGGTCAGCAGCAATTCATACTCCACATCCAGGCGGGCCGATGCATCACCGGTCTCGCTGAGGTACAAATCAACATCCACCTCGAACCATTGCGGCGCCAGGCCGGTAATACCCAACACCCCATACCAGCGGTCCTGGCCCCTTGGCGTGTCGGCCCTTACGCCGCCCTTGATATCGAAAAAGGTCGATATGGGCTTTTGCAATACCAATTGATTTTCGAGGGTCTCGAAAGCATCGGCATTCAGGTCGTATTCACCCTCGCCAAGCCAGCGTAGCTTTAATTCGTCCGTGCCGACAAAAGCATCGCCGTTCCAGGCTAGGAGATCTTCTTCCTCGTCGCCCCGGCGATATTCAAACTCCTCGAGCTGCAGGCCATGGAACAACAGCGCCTTTTCCTGTGCCCTTGCCTGCTGAACAGAACCCAGGGCCGCGAACACGCCGATCCAGGCGCACGCAATAATCATACGTTTCATTTTAAGGGGTCCTTACTGCGTTGACGTCTGTGACGTGGTGGTTGCGGCCGTCTTGGGCCCTCCTTCGACGACGACCCGGCGGAACATGCCCGCTCTGGCGTGGTAGGACAGATGGCAGTGAAAGGCCCACTGGCCCGGCGCATCGACCTCGGTCTCCGTATAGACCGTGGTGCCGGGGGCGATACTGACCGTATGCTTGACGGGGTTATATTTGCCCGAACCATTGTCAAGGATGGTCCACATTCCATGCAGATGCATGGGATGGCTCATCATGGTCTCGTTGACGAACTTGAAGCGGACCCGCTCGCCATATTTCAGGCGGATTTCCTCGTCATCTTGATATTTCTTGCCATTGATGGACCAAATATAGCGCTCCATGTTGCCGGTCAGACGCAGCTCGATCTCCCTGGTTGCCTTGCGGTATTCATAGAGAGGCCGTTGCGCCTTCAGATCCTTATAGGAAAGAAATTTTCCACCCCCCGCCGCCGTGGGCGTCAGCCCACTGCCGGGGGCATAAAAGGGATCGGATTTGGCCATTTTCATGCCGGGCATTTTGGAATGATCCATGCCCTTCATGCCGGGCTTCTTGGAATGATCCATGCCCTTCATGCCGGAATGATCCATCTTCATGCCGGACATTTTCGAATGGTCCATTTTTTTGGCTTTGCCTTGCCCCATCTTTGAATGATCCATTCCCTTCATGGCGCCGTGGTCCATGCCCGCCATGCCTTCGTGGGCCATGCCCATGTCGGCCATGGTCAGCAAGGGCCGGCCATCGAGAGGCGGCGTCTGGGCCGCCATCTCCGCTCGCGGGGCCAAGGTGCCGCGCCCAAACGCCGTCCGCCCCATGGAGGCGGCGAAGATGGTAAAGGCACGGTCTTCCCGGGGCCGGACGATCACGTCGTAGGTTTCCGCCACGGCAATGCGGAACTCATCTACCTTGACGGGCTGCACATTATTCCCATCGGCGTTGACTACCAGCATCTTCAAACCTGGAATGCGGATATCGAAATAGGTCATGGCGGATGAATTGATAAAGCGCAGGCGGATCCGTTCACCAGGTTTGAACAACCCGGTCCAGTTCTGATCCGGCCCCTTGCCATTGATCAATGGCGTGAAACCTTGCAGATCCTCGATATCCGCCGCCATCATCCGCATCCCGCCCCATGCCAACCGGTCCGCCACCGTCGCCTTGAAGCCCGTCTTGGCGATGTCATCAAGGAAGTCGGTCACGGTTTGTTGCCGGCGATTATAATAATCCGGCATGGTCTTCAGGTTGCGCATGATGCGGGCGCCTGAATGGGGATGGCTGTCGGTCAACTGGACCACATATTCGCGGTCATAGCGGAACGGCTCCCGCTTTTTCGGCTTGATGACAATGGCCCCATAGGCACCGTCCGGCTCCTGAAAGCCCGAATGGCTGTGAAACCAGTAGGTGCCCGATTGTTTGATGGGAAACTGATAGGTGAATGTCTCGCCCGGCTTGATGCCATCGTAACTAATGGTCGGCACGCCGTCCTGCTGGTAGGGCAGGATCAGGCCGTGCCAATGCACGGAGGTCATGACATCAAGGTTATTGGTCACGTTGATGGTGACGTCCTCACCTTCATCGAAACGCAGGACAGGGCCCGGCGAGGCGCCGTTGTAGCCGATGCCTTGCTTCTGAAAATCGCCGGTGTCTATGGTGATTTTATCGACTGACAGGTTATAGGTGCCGGCATTCGCCGCGGCGCTGAGGAAAACGGCGAAAAAGGCCCCAAAAGATAGACTTCGCATGTTCACTGACTCCAAATTGCGAAAAATGACTTTCTAATGGCTATTTTTCACATGGATTGGTCCCATCATACCGGAGTCGTAATGACCGGGTACGTTGCAGGCGAATTCCAGTTCGGTGACCTTTGTGA
>JAPYPT010000400.1 GCA_029937535.1 Alphaproteobacteria bacterium | reverse complement strand
ATGCGAAAACGTCCTTCATTTCGCCATCGTAGCGCTTGGCCCACACGTGATCGCCGGTGGTGGCGTCAATGAGCTGCGCATTGATCCGTAGGACGTCGCCGATTTTCCGCACGCTGCCTTCCAGAACGTAGCGGACGCCGAGCTCTTGAGCCACCTCCCGAACCTTTATCGGTTTGCCCTTAAAGGCGAACGAGGAGTTGCGCGCGATTACGAACAGGCCGGAAATATTGGAAAGGTCGGTGATGATGTCCTCGGCGATCCCATCAGCGAAATACTCCTGGCTTGGATCATTTGACATATTGTCGAATGGCAGCACGGCGATGGATGGCTTGTCAGGCAGTGCATACGTCGTCTTTTTGGGGTCGGCCGGTTCGAGGTCCGGCGGCTGTACCCACCACCAAACACCACCACCGATCAGGGCAATGACGAGCACGATCGCCGAAGCGACCAAAACAGGAGGGCGGGTTTTAGGGATCGTTTCCTCGACGTCTGGCCGTACATTCGCCTGATCCGCATCTAGCAATATTTTAAATGTCGGTACAGATTCAGAGATGTTCTTCACATCCTGACGGCCGGCAAATTCAATGCCGACATCCTCCAGGTGATGGCGAACTTGTTCGTAGACACTACCAGAAATCAGAATGCCGCCGGGTTCCGCCAATGCTTCCAGTCGTGCGGCGATATTGACGCCATCGCCTTGAATGTCCTCACCCTCGATGATGATGTCGCCCAAATTGATGCCGATGCGAAAGCGAATGCGACGATCTTCATCTATCTCACTCTCACGTTCCGCCAAGGCGCGTTGCACTTCGCTTGCGCAAGTCACGGCTTTTACGGCGGAGGGAAATTCCAGCAGGAACGCATCGCCCATCGTTTTGATGATCCGGCCTCCATGGGACGTCACGGATGGCGCGAACAGGTCACTTTGCAATGTTTTGAAACGCGCGCGAGTACCTTCCTCATCGGCGCGGATGAGTTTGGAATAGCCCACGACATCGGCGATTATTATGGCGGCAAGACGGCGTTCCACTACTTATCCCCCTGTACGCCAGTATAAAAGAACTTAATTCCTGAATCTAGCGCCATCGATGCAACCGTCGCGGCGGTTCCCGGCACGTCACGCCGGCTTTTCCCAGGCCGAGCGCATGTCGCGTTCAATTGAACGCGAGGCCATGCGCTAAAACCTTTAAGATCGAGCAACTTATCCGCATTCAATTGAATCCAATTGAATGCGGGTTGCTCTAATGGCGAGAAATTCCACAATTCGAATTAAGGCCCGGCGCCAATCTTTAGGGGCCGGGCGAGGTCACCGGTCCCGGCGTCTTAGGCAGCACGGCGAGACGCGATATCTTACTTTGGTCATGCCGGCTATATACCGAATTTGGGGATAATATCAGAAGGGGCTGTCCTGGATAACATGGATTATCGCTCGCTAACTGGACCTCAAAACAAATTGCCGGCAAGCAATTTTAGGTGGAAATGAGGCCTCGTTCTTTTAACTTCGCCTTCATGTAGGGCTCTAGTCCGCCAGACATCAAAATATCATAGGGCGGCGTGCCTTCCTCCCAGGCCTCGGCCTGCAGCACGGCGCCGGTTTCGAGATTCTTGATTTCGCCACTGACGATGTTCACCTCGAGACTTTGCCCCTCCTCGACGAAAGCGGTGATGCCGGGCGCGACCAAGGTGGGGAGCCCGGTGTTGACGGCGTTTCGAAGGTGGATGCGGGAAACGGACTCGGCCAATACCACCGCCAGGCCCAGCACCTTCAAGGATTGCGATGCGTTGCGGGAGGAGCCGCAGCCGAAATTGATCCCGGCAACAAGGATATCGCCTGGTTGCACCTCCGCCTCCGCCCAGCCGGGCCGGTTGGCATCCATGCAGAATTTCGCCGCTTCCTCGACCGACAGATCCGGGTTCGCCAGCACGCGGTGGCCCGGCATCATGAAATCCGTGCTGATGTGATCGCCGAACTTCCATACCCGGCCGGTTCGTTTGGTTTCCATTGCCTTGCTCCCTTTCCGCGTCACAGATAGTCCCGGGGATCGACGATCTCGCCCGCGATCGCGGAGGCCGCGACCGTGGCCGGGCTGGCCAGCCACACATTGGCGAGCGGGCTGCCCATGCGGCCCTGGAAATTACGGTTGCTGCTTGAAATACAGGTCTCGCCATCGCCAAGCACGCCGAGATGTCCGCCGTAGCAAGGCCCGCAGGTGGAATGTTCGACCAGCGCGCCGGCCGCGACCAGGGTCTCCAGGTATCCAGCCTTGAGCGCTTCGCCGAACACTTCCTGCGAGGACGGGCTGACCAGCATGCGCACATCCGGGTGCACCTGCTTGCCGTCTAGGATCCGGGCCGCGACTTCCAGGTCTTCCAGGCGGGCATTCGTGCAGGAGCCGAGAAACGCCTGGTCAACCTTGACCCGTTCGCTCTTGACCTCTTCGACTGCGACCCCGTTCCCAGGGTCGCCGGGGCGCGCCACCATGGGCGTCAGGTCGCTCAGGTCGAACTCATACTCGGCCCCGTAGACAGCGTCCGCGTCGGCCACGATGTGCTCGTAGGGGCGGTTGACGCGGCCAGCAAGGAAGGCATCTGTCTTCTCGTCGCCCTCGAAGATCGCGAATTTCGCGCCGACCTCGACCCCCATGTTGCAGACCGTCCAGCGCTGCGCAAGGCTCATCTGCGAGGCCACCGGGCCAACATATTCCACCGATTTGTACAGCCCGTAATCGGTGCCGAGTTCGCTCGCGACCTTAAGAATGACGTCCTTGCCGACACACCAGGACGGCAGCGTTCCATTCAGGATCACACGCACCGTTTCAGGCACCCGGAACCAAAGTTCGCCAAAGGCCAGAACATGCACCGCATCGAGGTTCGCGTTGGTAACGCAGGCATTGAAGACCCCGCCGGAGGTGGAGTGCGAGTCGCACTGCGCGACGAGTTCGCCCGGCGCGTACATGCCGTGCTCGGCAAACACCTGGTGCAGGATGCCGCCGCGGCCATATTCGAAATAATTCTTGATGTCATATTTCTTGATCAGACGGCGCTGATCCTTGACCTTGTTGGCGGCCGCGATGGTCGGCGGCGGGGCCTGATGATCATCGACGTGGAAGACCCGTTCGGGATCCCAGACCCGATCGACCCCCAACGCCTCCAGATCGGCCAGGCGGTGACCGCTTGTCGCGTCCACCTTGCACCACAAATACTGCCCCGGCCTGGCTGTATCGGCACCCGCATGAGCGGCAAGAATTTTCTCGGCAATCGTCATACCCATGGCGGTCTCCCATCCGTTTCCATTCGGCTACATCTAATCGGCGCGTTGAACCGATCAACGTCCCCGGCTTCACCTGCACCGCCGCGCGGAATGGCCGCCAGTCCGCGCCGTGGTCCGTCCGGTAGGT
>JAPYPT010000077.1 GCA_029937535.1 Alphaproteobacteria bacterium | reverse complement strand
TGGATTTACCGGCGCCATTGCCCCCGATCACGCCGATCTTGGCGCCGGGGAAAAATGCCAGGGTAATATCCTTCAGAACCTCCCGCCCGCCGGGGAAGACCTTGCGCAGGTCGCGCATGGTGTAGATGTATTGATAGGACGCCATGTTATTGCTTTCATTGAGGTTTTTCGTGCATCAGAAAGCATGCGGCATAGTCGCAACAAGGTCTTTCTCGCGCGCCCGCTATATACCACCGCGCCTGTTGGTCTCACAACCGCCTAAAAGTATTTGGGAACGAGCGGGAAATGCGCGGTGTTAAACCGGCATGATCAATTTCCCATGACAGCAAGAGAAGCCCGCGAACCGGTAAACCTATAATTTCCGGCGTATGGTCCCCGAGACGCGGCGGACCACTTTATCGTCGAGGGCGCGGGAGAAATTCAGAATTATCTCGTCTCTGGTCACCAGCGTCCGCCCATAGGTCAAATGCTCAAGGACGCCGTCCGAGGAAACGGCGATGCTGTGGATAATCAGTGTTCTGCCGTTGATGGCCGCCCATCGGTAGCGGCCGTTCATTGGGTTGCCGCGCCCCGCCATCTTGAATATGCCCGGCCGCGTGGTCTGGGAAAACCTTTCGGAGGTGGTGGATTGCTTTTTTTTGCGGGCTTGTTTTTTGACCGAACGCTTGATCGTACTCCAAATGATGGAGAAACCGCGCGCTGTTTTGGTGATTTGGAACTGGATGTGCCGGTCCGCGGTCTCGGTTTCCGATGTTGAACCCTTATTCACCGTTACGCCTGTTCCTATCCACCGGCCGACAAATGGGTCGATGGAAACAGTTTCGGCAGCATTGGCGGAAACGTTCAGTAGGACGAATATTAATCCGGCAATTGATGGAAAAAGAAACTTGGTCAACGGTTTGCCCCCCGGCCATCGGCAAAGGCAAATGTGCCATGCCCACGGAATCAGGAAATTATGGCAAAGTTTTGAAAGAAATACGAGGGTATTAGGACAGTCCCAATCTAATGTGAATCGCAAAGTGACCCTAAGTGCTTGGTAAAACAGCTCTATTTGTAAGAATCGGAATATTTCCAAATCGCAAATGCTCTCGGGAATTCGTTCACCCACGGTTCAGCAAGACCGGGTTAGAATGTGGCATGGTTCGATGGATACTCATGTTCGGTGTTCTTGCGGCAGCCCTGGCGCCGCCCGTGCTGGCCCCTGCTTCGGCCTTGGCGTCCGCCTTGGCGCGGACCTTGCCCGTTGCCGGACGCGAGTTCGCCGCGCCGTCTCTGCAAAATGACGACAGTGGTCTTCGCCTGGCCCAGCGGGAGCGGCGAAAGGGAAAGCGCCGGGATCATGACCGGGCCCGGGATGCGGTGGGTTCGGGTGATGTCCTGCCCTTGCGGAAAATCATGGCCCGGGTGGGGCGGAATTATCCTGGCCGCCTGTTGGATGCCGAGCTTGGCCGGAATGGGCAGGGACGCTGGATTTACCGCCTGAAACTGCTGAGCCCGGGCGACCGGGTGCGGCATCTGTCCGTGGATGCCCGAACCGGCCAGGTCTTGGGCGGGGGGCGGCGCTGATGCGGCTGTTGGTGGTGGAGGATGACAAGGATCTGGCCCGGCAGTTGCGCGGCGCCCTGGCGGACGCCGGTTACGCGGTGGATCTGGCCCATGATGGCGAGGAAGGCCACTTCCTGGGCGACACCGAACCCTATGATGCGGTGATCCTGGATCTGGGCCTGCCGGAGCTGGACGGCATTACCGTGCTGCAGCGGTGGCGCCAGGACGGCCGGAACATGCCGGTGTTGATCCTGACCGCCCGGGACCGCTGGTCGGACAAGGTCTCGGGCATTGACGCCGGCGCCGATGATTATCTCTCCAAGCCATTTCATATGGAGGAGATGCTGGCCCGCGTCCGGGCCCTGCTGCGCCGGGCGGCGGGGCATGCCAGCAACGAACTTCAATGCGGCCCCCTGCGCCTGGATATCGCCGCCGCCAAGGTCTCTCTGGACGGTCTGGCCATATCCCTGACGGCGCTGGAATTCCGCCTGTTGTCTTATCTGATGCACCATCAGGGCAAGGTCATCTCCCGCACGGAGCTGGTGGAACACTTATACGAGCAGGATTTCGATAAGGATTCCAACACGATAGAGGTTTTTATCGGCCGGCTGCGGCGCAAAACCCAGGCTGACTTGATCGAAACCGTACGCGGCCTGGGCTACCGCCTGGCCGCTCCCGATACCATTGCCACCGATGACAACTAGACAGCGCTCGCTGCGCCTGCGCTTGATCGCCATGGCGGCGCTGTGGTGCGCCATTGCCCTGGCCGCCGCCTGGGCCCTGCTGTCGGCCCTGTTCGCCGACCAGGTCCGGCGCGGCTTCGATGGGAATCTCGCGGCCCAACTGGATGGCGTGATCGCGGCCAGTGAGTGGCAAGAGGCGAGCGGCCCGGCTCTGCGCCGTCCCTTGCCCGACCCGCGTTTTCAACAGCCTTTGTCGGGATGGTATTGGCAGATATCCGCCGCTGAGGGGCCCCTTTTGCGGTCGCGGTCCCTTTGGGATGGCGCACTGCCCATGGCGGAAAATTCAGGTTCGAATGGCGGCATAACGTATCAGGATATCGCCGGACCCAATGGCGCCCGGTTGCGTTTGGCGGCCAGGCGCTTGACCCTCACGGGCGTCGAGGGAACGGTATTGTTCCAGCTGGCCGGCGACAGTGCCGCCGGCATGGCCGATATCGCCCGGTTTGACCGCTTGCTGGCCGTGGCGCTGGTCATTTTGGGCTTGGGCCTGATCGGGGCCATGGTGTTGGTGGTGCAGGTCGGCCTGCGGCCCCTGAGCCGGATTGGCCAAGCCCTGGGCGATATCCGGGCCGGCCGGGCGGATCGGTTGCAGGGCGCCTTTCCCAGCGAAATCCAGCCCCTGGCCGATGAAATCGATACCTTGCTGGACCACCAGGCCGCCGTCATCGGCCGGGCCCGGGCCCACGCCGGCGATCTGGCCCATGCCCTTAAAACGCCGCTTGCCGTACTGGCCAACGAGGCGGAGCGCGACAAAAGCGCGTTGGCGGCCCAGGTGCGCGAGAGGGTGATGGAGATGCGGGGCCAGGTCGACCGCCACCTCTCCCGTGCCCGCACCGCCGCCGCCGCCGGGATACTGGGCGCTAGATGCGATGTTGCGCCGGTTCTGGAGGATTTGATCCGCGTCCTCGGCCGCCTGCACCGGGATCGCGACATAACCATCGACACCATCGGTCTGGATTTGACCAAACCCGCGCCGGCGTTCGCGGGCGAGAGGGAAGACCTGCAGGAAATGCTGGGAAACCTGCTTGAAAATGCCTGTCAGTGGGCCAGCAGCCGCGTGACGGCAAGGGTTGAAACGGGAGAAAACAGCCTGCTTTTCACCATTGCCGATGACGGGCCCGGGTTGCCCCCCGAACAGCGCCAGGTGGTCATGGCCCGCGGCGCCCGGCTGGATGAAAGCAAGCCGGGATCAGGTTTGGGCCTGGCCATCGTCGCGGATATGGCCGAGCTGTATCAGGGCGACTTGAACCTGAGCAATTCCGAACTGGGCGGATTGTCGGCCCGCCTGAAGTTGCCCCTGGCGCATTGACCATTCACGCCTAATTCAGAACACCGGGCCAGTTCTTGTCGGCCGCCACGATGAAGGCGGTTTGGTCGGCTTCCCAGGTCTTTTGTATGCTCTTGGAATAGTTCAGATACAGCTTGCCATCGACGATCTTCCAGGCTTCGGGATCAATCTTGGCGGTGCTGTTTTGGGCCACCGCATAGGCGCAGTAACCGCCATATTTCGGCGCAAATTTCTCCGGCATGGCGGTGAATTTATCGCGGTTTTCGGCGGATGCGAAATACCAGGTGGCGCCCATCCACGTGGCCGTGAAAGCGCTGTCGCCCTCAAGGGGCTTGGCAGCGGTGAAATAGGCGACCGGGTCATAGCCGGCGATGGCCTTGCCGCGCCAGTTGGTGTAGATCGCCTCGGCCGCCGATACCGGTGCGGCCATGAAAAGTACCGTGGCCAATACCAAGGTTGTCATCATCGTATGTTTAGCCAGCATGTCTCATCCCCATCAATCATTCGCGCCGTCGGGCGGGGGCGAAGCCCCGCACGATTATATGGACAGATATAGGTGCAAATTCGGTAAACCGTGGATCAAATCTTCGCTATCCGTCATCGCCATGGGCGCAATCATGGAATTCTGATTTTGCACACATATATTATTTTGGATCATCACTTCATGCGCAAAATGTTGGCGAGCATGCATTTTAAGGACATAAATCCTCAAACCACGAACTGCCAATCCCTGGCAGCCGCCTGGCATGTCTGGCGCGGCGATAAGCTGGTGCCCCATCGGGCGGATATGCGCCTAGAGGATATTACCGGAATACTGCCCTTTATTTGCCTGACCGATATCATTTCGGAAACAGAAATCATCTTCCGCCTGGCCGGCACCATGGTGCGGGAGACCTTCGGGATCGAGCTGACTGGGCATAATCTGCTGGAGTTGACCGCGGCCGGACATCGCGCCAAACGCGGCGCCCGGGCCCTGCAAAACGCATTGTTGCCCTGCGGCGGCCTCTGGATCTGGGACATTGCCTTCGCCGGTCAAGAAAACCGTAAGACGGAAAACCTCAGCTTGCCCGTTAAGCCCGATGACGCCGGACACCCCATGCAGATGCTCAGCGTTTTCGGCCTGTTGGATTCCACAAGCCTGCCGCGATCATTGGACCGGCTCCAGCAGTTGGCCTCTTCCGAACAGCACAGCTTCATCGATATCGGCGCCGGCATTCCGTCTGAAGACTAACCCGCATTTCTAGACAAATGGGGGAGTTTCTGACATTATGATCTATAAATAGGTCTAAAAATTGATTTACGGCTATTTTATAGATCAATAGGTGTCTCATGTCTAAACCAGCCAGTCGTGCATACTCCCGGTACAGCCGGGAGGCTGTTGTGCTGTTGGGACAGATGATCCGTCTTGAGCGCATTGGCCGCAAATTAACAATTGTTGAACTCGCAGAACGCGCCGGTGTTTCGCGTGGCTTAATTCAAAGGATCGAGCGGGGCGAACCGAGCTGCGCCATTGGCGCCGTCTTTGAGGTCGCGACGATCATGGGCATTAAGCTATTTGAAGCCGATCAGCCAACGCTTGACGCCAATACCGCCTTCAATCGGCAAACGCTCGCGCTCCTGCCTAAATCGGCCCGTTCCACGCGAAAGGTGATCAAAGATGACTTCTGATGATCCCTATGAAGAAGCCTACGTTTGGATATGGCTTCCGGGTGAAACAGAGCCGGTCGTCGCGGGTCTCATCGGAAAGGACCGGCAACAGCTGGTCTTTAACTATGGGCAAAGCTATCTCGCTCGGGACAATGCGATCCCGGTCTACGAACCTGAGTTGCCGCTCCAGAAAGGCGAGCTTCGTCCCATCGCCGGGCTGTTAATGCCAAGCTGCATCCGTGACGCCGCTCCCGATGCTTGGGGTAGACGGGTTATCGTAAACCGCAAGCTTGGTGCCAAGGGCGGCCGCATCGATGTCGATCAGTTCGATGAATTAACCTACTTGCTGGAATCGGGTTCCGATCGAACTGGTGCGTTGGACTTCCAGCACTCCCCAACCGAATACATACCACGCGGCGGCGGCGCGGCGTCGTTGGAGGATTTACTCAACATAGCAGACCGCATAGAATCCGGGACGCCGGTCACGCCTGAACTTGATCAAGCCCTCTTTCACGGCAGTTCAATTGGTGGTGCGCGTCCAAAGGCAATAATTCAGACCGGAGAGAAAAAATTTATCGCAAAATTTTCGTCGCGAAACGATGTTTTCAACGTCGTCAAGGGTGAGTTTGTCGCAATGCGGCTCGCTGAGCATGCCGGATTGAACGTGGCGAAGGTTACGCTTCTGAAGACGGCGGGGAAGGATGTCCTGCTCATCGAACGATTTGACCGCACCCCGTCAGCCCAGGGTTGGCAACGCAAGGCAATGGTTTCAGCGCTTACCCTTTTGGGGCTCGATGAGATGATGGCGCGATATGCCAGCTACGAAACACTGACCGAGATCATTCGCCATCGTTTTGTTGCGCCAAGGGATACGCTTCGCGAACTATATGGCCGTTTGGTCTTCAATGTTCTATGCGGCAACACCGACGATCATGCCCGCAATCATGCGGCATTTTGGAGTGGAAAAAATCTGGTCCTGACGCCGGGGTATGATATTTGCCCGCAGGCACGGACCGGCGGCGAAGCAGGCCAAGCCATGCTCATCATCGGTGACAACCGGATGAGCAGTATCGCTGTCTGTCTTGAGGCTGCCGGCCGGTTCCTTTTACGCAGGGAAGAGGCGGAAGAACTGATCGAGCGGCAACTCGTTACAATCCGTGATGAATGGCCGAATGTGTGTGAACAAGCTGAACTGAACCCCACCGAACAAAACGGCCTCTGGCGTCGCCGATTGTTGAATCCGTTTATATTCGAGGGTGCGCCGAAGGCGCTAAATCTATTCAACGCCGGGGACTAAGCACCAAAAATTGAGCCATCACGAAATCGGCTTACCCGACGGTGATGACCGGATCGCCGGCGCTGCAGTGGCCGATGATGGCGGCGGCATCAAAACCCTGGGCGTGGAACATCGCCAGAATTTCTGCCGCCCCTTGCGCCTCGCACGCCACCAGCAGGGGGCCGGCGGTTTGCGGATCGTAGAGCATATTGTCGCACCAATCGGGCAGACCGTCCGGCAGCACCACGGCGTTGTGAACGGCCGCGCGGTTGCGGCCCGCGGCGCCCGTGTTGACGCCGGATTGGGCCAATTCGCGGCCGGCGGCCAACATGGGTATGGCGCTCAAATCCAGCCGCGCCCCGACGCCGGAGCCCTGGCAAACCTCGCTCAAATGTCCCAGCAGGCCAAAGCCGGTGACATCGGTCATGGCGTGGATATCGTCCCGCTCCGCCAATGCCATGCCAATATCGTTCAGGCGCGTGGTGGCGGCGATCAACTCGGCGTAGCCCGCATCCGACAGAATGCCCGATTTCACCGCATTCGACATGAAGCCGGTGCCCAAACCCTTGCCCAGGATCAGCGCATCGCCGGGCCGGGCGCCCACATTGCGTTTGATCTTGTCGATCTCCACCAGTCCGATCACCGCCAGGCCATAGATCGGCTCCAGGGTATCGATGGAGTGGCCGCCGGCGACCGGCACGCCCGCGTCCTTGCAGACCGTGACGCCCCCCGCCAAGATCTGTTGGATGGTCTCGGTGGAGACTTTATCGATCGGCATACCGCAAATGGCCAGGGCCAGCACCGGGCGTCCGCCCACGGCATAGACATCCGAAAGGGCGTTGGTGGCCGCGATCCGGCCGTAATCGAACGGGTCGTCGACCACGGGCATGAAGAAATCCGTCGTCGCCACCAGCGCCCGATTGTCATCGATGCGATAGATGGCGGCGTCGTCGCCGGTGTCATTGCCGACCAGAAGTTCGGCGTTGTGATCGGGCTTGGGTAGGGCGGCAAGCAGCTCCCGCAACACGGCGGGGGCAATCTTGGTGCCTCAGCCGCCGCCGTGAGCCAGGGTGGTCAGCCGCACCGGCTCACCCACCCGTTGGTCCTTGTCCATCTCTACCTCGTGAGTTTCAAAAATTACGCATTAACGTCAATCACGGTGCGGCCGCGCACCTGACCTTTCAGGATGTCGGCGGCCACCTCCCGTACGTCGGCCATGGCCTTGACCTGGGTCAGGGCGTCCAATTTGTCCAGGGGCAGATCCGTGGCCAGGCGCGCCCAGGTCTGGGCCCGGCGTTCGGCCGGACAAAAGACACTGTCGATGCCCCAGATCCGCACGCCGCGCAAAATAAACGGCAACACCGTGCCCGGTAAATCCGGACCGGCGGCCAGACCGCAGACCGCGACCGTGCCAAGGGATTTCGTCGCCGCCAGAACATTGACCAGAATTTGGCTACCGACCGTATCGATGCCCCCCGCCCAGGTTTCCCGGCCGAGCGGCCGTCCGCGTTCGCTCAATTCCGACCGCGGCACAATGGAAGAGGCGCCTAGTTGCCTCAGGTAATCATGTGCGCTCTCCCGCCCGGTGGAGGCGGCGACGCTATAGCCCAGGTTGGCCAGCACCGCCACGGCGACGGAGCCGACACCGCCCGCGGCGCCCGTTACGATGACATCGCCATCGCCCGGTTTGACGCCGGCGTCTTCCAGGGCCAGCACGCTCATCATGGCGGTAAACCCGGCCGTGCCGATGGCCATGGTCTGTTGCAGGCTCAAGCCATCGGGCTTTTTCACCAGCCAGTCCGCCTTGGCCCGGGCCCGTTGCGACAGACCGCCCGAGACCGCTTCGCCGACGCCCCAGCCGGTCAGCACCACTTCATCGCCAACGTTGAATTTATCGGAGTCCGAAGCTTCGACCACGCCGGCAAAGTCGATGCCCGGCGCCATGGGCAGGGACCGCATGATCTTGTTGATGTTGCCCTGGACGGCCATGCCGTCCTTGTAGTTGATGGTGGAATACTTGACGCCGACGGTCACTTCGCCCGCCGCCAGATCGCCATCCGCGACCTCGCTCAATTCCACATTCACCTTGCCGTCAACCTCGGTGGCCCACCAGGCCTTGAACGTACCGCTCATCGCCGTTTCCCATCATTCCACGTATCAAAAGTTCGAAAATTCGAAAAAAATTATTGCCGGATCATAGCGCCTCATTTCAGCCCGGCAAGCATTCACCGAACCGCAGGGGCCGGCCGGTTGCCTGACTGGCCAATTCACCCTCCCGCATGACAATTTGGCCGCGGATAATCGTCGCCAGGGGCCAGCCCGTGACCTCCCGGCCATGGAACGGCGTCCAGCCAGAGACGTTAGCCATGTCCTGGTCCAATATGCGCCGTTTCGCGGCCAAGTCCACCAAGGTGAAATCGCCGTCATTGCCGACCGCGATGCGGCCCTTGCCGGCGATACCAAACAGCCGGGCCGGGCCGGCACAGAGCAGATCCATCAGACGCAGCAGGCTCAACCGGCCGGCAGCCACATGGTCAAGCATCACCGGCAGCAAGGTCTGCACCCCCGGCATGCCCGAGGGCGAGGCCGGATAGGTTTCCGCCTTTTCCGCCAGGGTATGGGGCGCATGGTCGGAGCCGATGACATCCACCACGCCCTGGTCCAGGCCCCACCACAGGCCCTGGCGGTGGCCCTCATCGCGGATCGGCGGGTTCATTTGCACCCGCGTTCCCAATTCGTCATAGCAGCCGGGCGCCGCCAGGGTCAGATGCTGCGGCGTCACCTCCACCGTGGCGATATCCTTGTTTTCCGCCAGAAAGCGCATTTCCTCCGCCGTGGTGATGTGCAGCACGTGCACCCGGGCGCCGGTCTCCCGGGCAATGGCGATCAGCCGCCGGGTCGCGCGCAGGGCGGTTTCGGGATCCCGCCACAGGGGATGGGCGGACGGATCGGCGGCTTCTTGGGCCAGGTGCTGGCGTTCCTTCAGACGGGGCTCGTCCTCGGCATGGACCGCGCAGCGCCGCCGTACGGTGCCCAGGATACGGCGCAGGGTCGGGTCGTCCTCGGTCAGCAGGTTGCCGGTGGAAGAGCCCATGAAGATTTTTACGCCGCAACAGCCGGGCAGGCGTTCCAGTTCCGCCAATTGCTCGGCGTTGTCGCCCGTGCCGCCCATGTAAAAGGCATGTTCGCACCACATGCGGTCCTTGGCGCGGTCCAGCTTATCGGCCAGGGCCCCGGGGTTGGTGGTCAGGGGCGCGGTGTTGGGCATTTCGAACACCGCCGTCACCCCGCCCAGCACGGCGCCGCGGGAGCCGGCCTCCAGGTTTTCCTTGTGTTCATTGCCCGGTTCGCGGAAATGCACCTGGGTATCGATGACGCCGGGCAGAACGTGCAAGCCCTTGGCATCGATGGTCTCCCCGGCCGAGGCCGTGGCCAGGTCGCCGATGGCAACCGTGCGTCCATTCCGAACGCCGATATCGCCCGGGGCAATGCCACTATGGGTGACCAAGGTACCGCCGCGCAGCAACAGATCAAAGGTTTCGGCCATGGTGATCTCCTAAACCGTGGTTGCCAGGGTCTCGAATACGTCGCCCTGGGGTGGGGCGCCCAGAATATGGCGGCGATGCCACAGGGCATAGAACAACAACGTCCAGGCGGCAAAGCCTTGGCGTTTACCGCTCTTTTGATACAGCGCGGTGACCCGGTCCGGCCGGGCAATGGCCTCGACGCCTGGCTGCGCCGCCACCAAGGGGCCCAGTTCCGCGCCCCGGCCCTTGATCCATTCCGCAACCGGCACGGTAAAGCCCCGCTTGCGGGCAAACGGCTTGGCCATGGGATTGGCGCCAGCCAGCCAGCGCCGCAACAGATACTTGCCCTGGCCATCGCGCAGTTTTAAGTCGTCCGGCAGGCGGAAGGCAAAATCCGCGACCTCCGGGTCCAGGAACGGCGTCCGTCCCTCGACGCCATGGGCCATCAGGCAGCGGTCCAGCTTGATCAGCAAATCATTGGGCAGCCAATCGGCGCAATCGATGGCCTGGGCCAATTGCAATCGGCTAAGATCGGCGGCGCCCAGGGTGCTTTCCGCCGCCTGGATGCCGTCGCGCCAGTTGTCCGGCACTTGGCGCAGCACGCCCAGGCGGTCGAAACGTCCCGTGCGCCGCATGGTGCGCGGCCCGCCGACCCACCAGGAACGCTGGGCATCGCGGTAGCGGCCATAGCCGGCAAACAATTCGTCCCCACCCTCGCCGGACAGCACCACCTTCAGTCCCGCCGCCTTGGCGCTTGCCGCCAATTTATACGTCGGCAGGACCGCATAGTCCGCCGCCGGATCATCCAGCCGGGCCGCGACTTCCGGCAGCAAGTTCCAAAAATCGCCCTCATCGAAGTTGATCTGGTGATGCTCGGCGCCTAATTGCCGGGCCACGGCCTGGGCCTGGGCCCGTTCATCATGGGCCCCGGTGCCGGTGAAACCGGCGGTAAAGGCACGCACCGGCTGGTCGTTCAGGCGCGCCATCAGGGTCAGCAGGGCGGAGCTGTCGATGCCGCCCGACAGAAACATGCCATAGGGCACGTCGGAGCGTTGATGAACCTCGACGCTATCCAGCAAAACCTGCTCCAGCTGGGCCAGGGCGGCGGTCTCGCCCAAGGTTCGGGCCGGCGCCAGCGGCAGGGCGGCCCGGCGCCGGCGGTCGACGATGCGGCCTTGTACGATGACCAGTGTTTCCCCTGGCAGAACCCGGTGAATGCCCCGAAATATGCTGCCCCGGCCGGTGGTGAACTGCATTTGCAGCATTTCATTCATGGGGCGCTCTTCCAGTCCGCCGGCCAGCAAACCAGCGCCGATCAGGGCCGATGGTTCGGAGGCGAAGGCAAACCCGAACTCGCCTTCGAGGTAGTAGATAGGTTTGATGCCAAAGGGGTCGCGGGCCAGCAGCAATTGCCCTTCGACCGGGTCGTGAATGGCAATGGCGTACATGCCGCGTAGCTGATTGGCGAAATCCACGCCGTCCCGGCGGTAAAGATACAAGGCCGGTTCGCAGTCGGACTGGGTTTGCCACCGGACCTCGGGCATGGCCTCGCGCAACTCCAGATAATTATAGATCTCGGCATTGGCGATCAGGGCGCTGCCATCGGGGCCAAGGATAGGTTGATCGCCGGTATGCAGATCGATGATGGCAAGGCGGTTATGAACCAGGCCAATACCTTCGCCGTTGTATTCTCCGGCACCGTCCGGGCCGCGATGGCGCAAGGCCGCCTGCAGGGCCGACAACGCCGAGAGGTCGGGGGCGCCGCCATCGGCGGTCATGATGCCGGCAATACCGCACATCAGCGCGCCACCGCTTCAAAAAATTCCAGATAGCGCCGCGCCACCACCGGCTCGCTGAACTCGGACATATAGTCGTTGTGGGCGGTCCGGACCAAAGTCTGGGCGGTCTCGGGATTGGCGAGCACCCAGTTGATGGCGGCGGCCAGGGCATCGGCGTCGTCCACGGGGACCAGCAATCCGTTTTCGCCGTCCCTGATCAACTCCTCCGGCCCTTGGGCGGCGGCGGCGACGATGGGTCTGTGACGGGCCCAGGCTTCCAACACCACGTTACCCAGGGGTTCAATGCGGGATGGACAAACCACCAGATCGGCGGCGGCGTACAATGCCGCCGGATTGTCCTGCCAGCCCAGAAACCGGATGCGCGGCGCGACGCCAAAATGCACAGCCTGTTTTCGCAATTCGTCTTCCAAGGGCCCGGCGCCCGCCAGCCACAAATAGACATCGGGCAGCCGGCGCATGGCCTGGATCAGGACATCATGGGCCTTGTTCTGGTGCAGCCGGCCCAGGGCCAGGATGACCGCGCCATCCTCGGGCGTGGACAAGGTGCGCCGCGGGGTCGGCGCGGCCGGGGCGGCGGAAACGAAATTCGGCAGGTAGTGCGCCCGATCGGCCGGCCAGCCCTGATCGACCAGATAGCTGACAATACCCCTGGTGTTGCCGATCAGATGGTCGCAGGTTTGGTAATATTTCAGGTCGTAGTAGCCGCCCAGACGGCCGCAATGCACAAAGCGGCCCCTGGACCTGGGGCAAAAGGCGGCGGCCCGGTTCATCCAGCTCAACACCACATCGGGTTTGTAGCGCGAAATTTCCTGGCGCAGGCGAAAGCGGGTGAGCAGATCCAGCTTGCCGCCAAATGGTAGAGGTTGGGCCGCGACGCCCCCGTCGGCGAATTGCTGCTCCCGGTCGGGATTGCCACGCAGGATCACGCGTTGGTCCAGGCCGGCCCGGTGCAAAGCCAGCACCAGGCGGGTAAAAAACGCCTCCGCCCCGCCAAATTCGGCTCCCGCCATGCATTGCATCACACGCATCGTCTAATCATGCTCCAACCGGGCTTTCAAGTGCGAGAGGATCGGATAAAGCCCGGCCATCAAGGCAATCAGAAAACCATATGCGCCTTCGCGGTAACCCTTGCGGGAGAAATAGCATTTGCCGAAGCGGGTGAACATGCGGCGGATGTTGCCGCCCAGCCCGCCGATGTCGCCCGCCGCCCGCAAGTCGGCGGCCCGGGCCGTTGTGTAACGGTCCAGACGTTGCAGCATATCGGAAATGTTCTTGTCAACATTATGGCGGATCGGCGTTTGCAGCCAGCGGCGCGGCCCGCGCAGGGTCAGGGACGGATGAATGCGCTGTCCGCCCCAGCGTTTCGCCCCCTTGGCGGACAGCCGCGGCGCGGCGGAGACGCCCCATGATCCGCCCCAGCCATGGCGCACCAAACGCCCGCCAATATAGTTGTCGAACGGCAACAGAAAATAGCCGTCGTCCAGGCCCTCGATGGCCGAAGCGATCTCCCGCCCCAAGGCCTCGTCCGCCCGTTCGTCGGCGTCCACTTCCAAGATCCAGGCGCCCCGGCAGGCCTCCAGACCCCTGTTGCGGCGATCGCCCTCGATCTCCCAGGCGCCTTCCACCAATTGGGCGCCGAACCGTTGGGCGATGGCCTTGCTGCCGTCGGTGCATTTATCCAGCACCACCACCAATTCGTCGGCGAAGCCCAGGGCGGACAAACAATCCGCCAACTGTGCTTCCTCGTTATGGGCGACGACCAGCACCGAGAGGACGGGCGCCGTCATGGCCGCCGTCATGGCCGCTGTCCCGTGGTTGGGTCCGCGACCCGGTCCAACAGCTCCCGCGCCGCCGTTGCCACCTTTTCAACCGACAATGTTGTCATCCAGCTATCCTGTTCGCGGTAATCGTATGCCGGATCGTTGCGAATGTCGTCAAATGCCAGATCGGTGCGGACGGCGGCGGCCTGGCCGCCCCAGGGGCCATAGATCTCCTCGCGGCTGGGACCGAACAACCCCAGGGTGGGACACTGAACGGCGGCGGCCATGTGCATCAATCCCGAATCGTTGCCGACAAACAGATCGCACCGCCCCAGGCAGGCCGCCACCGTGGGCAGATCAATGCGGCCGATCAAATCGATGACCTGATCGGCGGGCAGTCCATCCAGCAAGGGTTGCGCGGCGGCCCGCTCGTTATGGGCGCCAAACACCGCGACCCGGGCCCCCGCCAGCGGCGCGCCGTCAGCGGTAAGCCGTTGGGCCAGATCCCCGAACCGTTCAATCGGCCACTGCTTGCCGCCCCAATTGGCCGTGGGACCCAGGCCCAGCACGGCTCCGCCATCGGGCAGATGGGTCATGGCGGCTTGAAGATGTTCCGCCCGCAGCCATAATTCAGGCTCGGGCGGCTCCGGTAAATCAAGTACCGCCGCTGAATGGCGGACCCGGTGCAAATGGTTCCCCCTGGCCCCCAAGACCCGCCGTTCCCCGGCCCACAACAGCCAGGCCAGCAGCGAGGCGCGCAGATCCACCACCAGGTCCCAGCGCTGCCCCACCAATTGGCGCCACAAGCGCCGCCAATGCCCGGCCAGGGGCGCCTTTTCCATGACCGCCACATGCACGACATTCGGCGCCAGGGCCAGCAGGGGGGCGGGCACGGGACCGCAGGCAACGGTAATTTGGGCGCTGGGATATCGACGCATCAAATGGGCCAACAGACCCGTTGAAAGCACGGCATCGCCAAGGCGGTTATGGGAGATGAACAGGATTTTCATCGCCGATCCGGCGGGTCCCTTCAGGGCGGCGGCTGATCAAGGTCAGCGTGTGGTTACGGGTTGGTTGTGGCCCCTTGCCAAGGGCCACGCTCGGGTGCATGTATAACCAGTGGGGAGCAAGTGATGGAAGCGAATTATTGTTCATTGCCGGAGCGCGGCGTGCTGCGGCTTTCGGGCGAGGATGTCAGGGTATTTCTGCAGGCCCTGGTGACGCGGGATCTGGACCATCTGTCGGACGGCCAGGCGGTTTATGGCGCCCTGCTGACCCCCCAGGGGAAATACCTGTTCGATTTTTTCTTGGCCCTGCAGGGCGAGGATATTTTGCTCGATTGCGAGGCGGCCCGCCTGGAAGCCTTGGCCAAGCGGTTGGGCATGTACCGCCTGCGCGCCGACGTCACGATCACGGCCGAGGAGAGTTGGGAAGTCACGGCGGTGTTTGCCGGCGACATCGGTCTGGGCGATGCACCGGGCGCGGCGATTGCCTTTGGCGACGGTATCGCCTTTTCGGATCCACGCCTGGGGGCGATTGGCGCCCGCGTCATGGCGCCCGTGGGGCAGGCCGACGAGATCCTGACGGCATCGGGCTGCACCGCCGGTGCAGCGGCCGACTATGATTACCTGCGCCTGGGTCTAGGGTTGCCCGACAGCGGCCGGGACCTGGTGGTGGATAAATCCCTGATGCTGGAAAGCAATCTCGATGCCCTGCATGGCGTCGATTTCGACAAGGGCTGTTTTGTCGGTCAGGAGCTGACGGCGCGCACCAAATATCGCGGTCTGGTCCGCAAGCGCCTGTTGCCCGTCACCATTCAGGGGCCGCTGCCACTGCCCGATGCACCCCTGATGGCGGGCGACCGAGAGGTTGCCTCCATGCGCTCCGGCCAGGGCGACCGTGGTTTGGCGCTGGTCCGCCTCGACCGGCTGGCGGAAGCCGGCGGCCTGGGCTTGAGCCTGACGGCGGAAGGCGCGACGGTGACGCCGGCCCTGCCCGAATGGGCCGAATTCGAATTACCGGGGTCCGAGTTTTGACCATCCGCCATGATGACGGCCTGATCCGCTGCGCCTGGTGCGGCGACAGCGACCCGGTCTATATCGCCTATCATGACGAGGAATGGGGCGTGCCCGAATGGGACGACCAGGCCTTGTTCGAAAAACTCATTCTGGACGGCTTCCAGGCCGGGCTGTCCTGGATCACCATATTGCGCAAACGGGATAATTTCCGGGCCGCCTTCGATGGCTTCGATCCCGCCCTGATCGCCACATACGGCGACAGTAAGATCGAGTCGCTGATGGCGGACGCGGGCATCGTGCGCAACCGGTCCAAAATCAACGGCACCATAGCGGGCGCCAAGCTGTGGCTCGACATCATGGGCGCCGGTAAGGGCGCCTTCGCCGACTATCTGTGGTCCTTCGTGGATGGCAAGCCGGTGGTCACGGCGGCCCAGGCCATGGCCGATCTGCCGACCCAGGACGCGGCCAGCCAGGCCATGTCGACGGATCTGAAAAAACGCGGCTTCAAATTCTGCGGGCCGACCATCTGCTACGCCTTCATGGAGGCGGTGGGCATGATCAACGATCACGTGGTTGATTGCCACCGCCACGGCCAGGTCTGATCGCCATGCTGCCACGGGTTACGGCGGAACTGTGGATCAAGGCTCATATCCGCAGATGCAATGCCCTGGCGATCCCGGCCATGGTGGTGCGGCGCGGCGATGATGCGGCGGGCGCCGTGATCATCAAGGTCAATCACCTGGGCCCCGGCTGCATGGTTCTGGCCCCGGCCAACAGCCTGGACGGCGGGCGGCAATGGCGCCGGGCCACGGGCGATGATCTGGTGGCGGAGGCCGACGCCGATGCCTACATCGACCGGCAATTAAATATGGACCCGGATATCTGGGTGCTGGAGATCGAGGACCGCGAGGGCCGTCACTTGGTCGACGACATCGTCGAATGACATTTCCCATAATTGATTGCCACCAGCATTTCTGGCGTCTGGGCCAGGGCAACTACCCGTGGCTTGAACAAACCGATCCGCCGCCCCACCGCTACGGCCCCGTAGCGCCCTTGTTGGCGGACTACCTGCCCGCCGATTACCGCCGTGACGCGGCCGGTTTCGAGATCGCCGGCACGGTGCACATGGAGGCCGAATGGAACCCCGCCGACCCCCTGGGGGAGTCCCGCTGGCTGCATGATCTGGCCGAGGCCGAGGGCCTGCCCAGCGCCATTATCGGCCAAGCCTGGTTCGACCGCGATGACATCGCCGCCGTGCTGGCCGGCCACGGCGCCTATCCCCTGGTCCGCGGCGTGCGGCAAAAACCCGCCGCCACCGCCAGCCCGGATCGGTTCCAACCCGGTCTGCCCGGTTCCATGGCCGATCCTGGGTGGCGGCGCGGTTATGCCCTGCTGGCCCAGCACGGCCTGCATTACGAGCTACAAACCCGCTATTGGCACCTGGGCGAGGCCGCCGCCCTGGCCCGGGATTTTCCGGACGTTCCGATTATTCTGAACCACGCCGGCGTGCCGGAAGACCGTGGCGAAACGGGCCTGGCCGCCTGGCGCGAGGCGCTGGAGGAACTGGCCGCCGAACCCAATGTCAGCGTCAAGATCTCCGGCATCGGCGAGGCCGGCCATGCCTGGAGTTTTGAGCGTCAGGAAACCGTAATGCGCGACGTGATCCGCATTTTCGGTGTCGAGCGCGTGATGTTAGCCTCAAATTTTCCGGTGGACCGCCTGGTTGGCAGCTTCGCCACGATCTTCGATGGTTTCCTGAAGATCACGGAGGATTTGACGAACGGTGACCGCCGCAAATTGTTCCACGACAACGCCGCTCGGACCTACCAGCTTTAAACCTCCACGTCCCGGATATCATTGCCCAGGCCGGTGGAGCCGCGGGTGACGCCGGCTTTGCGCAGCATGGGGCTTTCCGGGCCCGTGCCCCACATGTCCGGGCCGTTGGCCAGGACGCCGCCGTCGACCACCATATTCTGGCCGCTGACGTATTCGGCCTCATCCGAGGCCAGAAAGACAGCCATGGCCGCGATGTCGTCGCCGGTGCCCAGGCGCGGCCAGGGCACGGTCTGCATGGCCAGGGCCTCGGCTTTTTCCGGGCGGCCGGCGTGAAACAGCGGCGTTTTTATAACACCGGGCGCAATGGCATTGACGCGGATGCGGTGGCGGGCCAATTCGCCCGATACGGCGCGGGTCAGGTTGACCACGGCGCCCTTTGCGGCGGAATAAGCATGGGGCCCCGCGCCGCCGCCCAGGCCCGCGATGGAGGAGGTGGAGATGATGCTGCCGCCTTCGCCCTGATCCTGCATGACCCGTGCCGCGTGCTTGATGCCGAGAAAGACACTGCGCACGAGGACGTTGAAGGTGAAATCCCATTCATCGACCCGCGTCTGGGTGATCGGCCCGATGGCGCCGCCGATGCCGGCATTGTTGAAAATGCAATCCAGGCGGCCAAAATCCGATGTGGCGCGGTTAACCAGCGCCTCGATATCCGCTTCCTCCGCCACGTCGGTGGCCATGAACCGGGCACGGTCGGCCATACCTTTTTGGCCGATAGCGGCCATGGTCGCGGCGCCGGTTTCCTCGTTCATGTCACCGATCACCACCGAGGCGCCCTCGGCCAGGAAACGATAGACCGTGGCCTGCCCCATGCCCGACGCCCCGCCCGTGATCACCGCGACCTTGTTTGCCAATCGTCCACTCATACCGGTACCCTTTTCCAAATCTGCTGCCTGCCCGCCGCGCGGCGACGCCATGGGAGCAGAAAGCATGGCCTAAATCAACACGCCCGCGCCGTGACTGCGCTATAGTCCGCCCGTAACGATGGAGAGACCCGCATGTTCTCAGGTTCCCGAAAGGCCCGGAAGCTGCCCAACGACGGACCGGGCAATGCGTGGTACGAGACCCTGCCGCCGCCGCCGCCCGCCCGCGTCGTGAATGGCACGGTCAGGGCGGATTTCGCGGTCATCGGCGCCGGCACCTGCGGCTGCGCGGTGGCCCGCCGGCTGGCCGAACTGCGGCCCGACGATAGGATTGTGCTGGTCGAGGCCACGCGGGTTGGATATGGCACCTCGGGGCGCAACGCGGGTTTCATGCTCGACCATCACAGCCACGGCGGCATGAAGCATATGGAGGCGGCGGCCAAGAACGACCGGCTTTTCGCCGCCGGGACAGCCTACCTCCGCAACCTTGTCGCCGAACACCAGATCCAGTGCGATTGGAGCGACTGGGGGCGGATCTATGTCGCCGCCGAGGATACCACCCAGAGCGCGTTGCAGGGCGTCGCCGATGGCTTCGACAGGCTCGGCGTGCCATGGCAACCGGTTGACCGCGATGGGATGGAGGAGATCACCGGCACCCGCTTCTACCGCCACGGCGTGCGCGCCGAAGGTTCGGCCCTGGTGCAACCGGCGGCCATGATGCGCGGGCTCGCCGCGACATTGCCCATGAACGTGACCCTGTTTGAGGACAGCCCCGTACTGGAACTCGCCACGCGCGGCGGCCTGCGCCTGGTCTGTCCCGAGGGGGTGATCGAGGCTGATCAGGTGATCCTGGCCAATCATGTCTTCGCCGAGGAGCTGGGCTTCCTCAAGCACCGGATCGTGCCCCTGGCGACGTTCGCCAGCCTGACCCGGCCCCTGAACGAAGTGGAGAAGGCGCAGGTTGGCTCGGAAGGGGAATTCGGCCTTTTGCCGGCGAATGCGAATGGCAGCACGGTGCGCCTGACCCGCGATGGGCGCATATTGATGCGCAACACGCTGCACTATGCGCGGGCCAAACACTTCCCGCCGGAGCTGATGGCCGAGGTCGCGGGCAACCACCGCCACAGCATCGCGGGGCGCTGGCCCGGCCTGGCGGATGTTGAGTTCGCCGGCACCTGGGGCGGCATTCTCGGTTTCACCCGGAACGAGGGAACCGTGTTCGGCGCCATTGGGCCTGGGCTCTGGGCGGTGATGACAGCGGACGCAGCCCCCATGACCAAGGGCGCGATCAGCGGTAAGCTCTTGGCCGAACATATCTGCGGCCTGGACAGCGAACTGCTAGGCGTCTTGCTTTCGTTGCCCAAGGCGGCCCTGATGCCCCCCGATCCGATCCTCCGCTTCCTTGTGAACCGTGAGATCGGCAAGGCCGCCGCCACTGGCCCCGGCGAGCGATAAGCTGAGTTCAGGCTTGGAATGCCCACCATGACGGGTAAACTGAAAGCGGGCCGAAGGCGCTGGAGGATGGGAGCAATGCTCGGAAGAATAATTTTAGTCCTGATATTTGCTTGCTTCGCCATGTCGGCAAGGGCCGATTCAACGGTTTTCCAATTGCTGGGCTGGCTCGATCAGAAAGACACGGCGGTCGGCAGAATGGCGAGTACCTATTTGACCGGGGCAATGACCACATTGGTCTCGGTCAACGCCATTCTGGAAAGCCGAAACCAACAAAAAATCTACTGCCAGCCCCCCGCCTCGACCCTGACCGTGGGCGAAGTCGAGTTGGCCTTACGGCTATACCTCGAAGGTTCCGGGCAGAAAGACCTGCTGGGCAAGCAAGATGCCCTGGTGTTCCTGCCATTTGTTTTGCAAACCGTTTTCCCGTGCAAACAGTAAGGCCTCTAGATCAAACACACTACACGACACTCGCTCACTTTAACGTCATTGCCGGGCTTGACCCGGTAATCCAGGGCAACAAACACAGTTGTTTGCGGCTCTGGATCCCCGGATCTTCGCTTCGCTACGTCCGTGGATGACGGAGTGTCGTGTACCGTGGCGTTCAAATGAACGCAGGTTGCTCTAGACCATTTTCGAAATTGAATGAATCAATTTTGACTTATGGGATTC
>JAPYPT010000076.1 GCA_029937535.1 Alphaproteobacteria bacterium | reverse complement strand
CATTGCCCACATCAAAATCATACATAACAGCAAATTCCTGGGCGATCACTGCATCGGACATTCAAAACACTCCTCAATTCGTTCCTGTTTCGCGGCATTGATTAGCTTGCTGGCCAATTGAAAACGGCGATGTTGAGTAAACAATATTGTATTTGTGTGAACGAAAACAGAATAAGAATTACAGTGCCCCACTCAGCACTGTAATCAAACGCTCGATATCGGCCTCGTTATTGAAAAGATGCGGCGTCACCCGCATGGACTGGCCCCGTACGGAGACGTAAACGTTTTCCTGTCCCAACCGCTCCGGCAGGCCCGTGGGGACGTCGCCCGGAAAACCCAGGCCCAGAAAATGTCCGGCGCGCAAGGCGGGGTCGGAGGCGCGCAGGCCCAGGGGCGCGGCCCGCTCCGCGATCTGGGCGGTCATGGCCGACAATGTCGCCTGAATATCCGCCACGCCCCATTCGAGCAACTGCTCCAACGCGGCGACGGCCATGGGCAGGGAGGTGAAATTCGCCCCTTCGCCCATGTCGAAACGCCGGGCGCCGGGCTGGAATTCCGACTTGTAGTCCACCAACCCGGCAAAATTCTCGCTGTCCTTGCGGGCGATCCAGTTGTGTTCCAAGGGTCGGCCATTCTGGTGCTGGGGCGCGATATAGACGAAGCCCAAGGTGTAGGGCCCCATCATCCATTTGTATCCGGCCGCGACAGCGAAATCCGGCTGTACCGCGGCGACATCAAAGGGCAGGGCGCCGATGGATTGGGTCAGGTCCAGAACCAGCGCCGCGCCAACCTCGCGGCAGCGCCGTCCCACGGCTTCCAGGTCGATCAGGCTGCCGTCCGTCCAATGACAATGGGGCAGGGCGACAATGGCGGTATCCGGGTTGACGGCCTCCAGGATACGCGGTGTCCAGCCATCGTTGCCGCCCTTGGCGATGGTCACCACCTCACCGCCGCGCTCGGCCGCCAGCTCCCGCCAGGAATAGACGTTGGAGGGGAATTGGTCCTCCAGCACCACGAGCTTCTGACCCTTGCCCACGGGCAGGTTTTGCGCGGCGGTGGCGATGCCGTAGCTGCAGGCGGGGATCATGGCGATATCGTCGGCCTGGGCATTGATCAGCTTGGCGAACAGCGTCCGCGCCCGCTCCGGCGTCGAAAAGAAATCAGGTGGAGTGATCCGCCAGGGCCGGGCTTTCCCCATCACGCCCTCTTGCCCCGCCGCGACCACCTTGTGCATCAATGGCGACATGTAGGCGCAGTTGAAGTAGGCGATGTCTTCCGGGATATCGAACAGGTGGCGTTGGCAAGGTATCATAGTGGAATTCCTATAGTAGCTTCACGCGGGCGCATGTGTAACGACCAGCAAATGGATGTCAAATGTGACATTATGTTGCAGTGCGGTATTAGCTGTTGACTTGACCCGGCGGCGACGTAAACTCCGCCACCGCCCAGACCATGACCCGTCCATTTCGCGCCTTTTTTCATGAGGACCCGGCGCCATGCAGCCAAATCGCAAACCCGTCACGCCCAATTTCTCCTCCGGCCCTTGCACCAAGCGGCCTGGCTGGAACCCATCCGTCTTGGCCAATGCCTCCCTGGGGCGTTCCCATCGTTCATCGGAAGGCAAGGATAGGCTGCTGGCGGCGATCGAGGGCACGCGCGAGGTTCTTCGCGTGCCCGACGATTACCGCATCGCCATCGTGCCGGCCTCCGATACCGGGGCGGTTGAGATGGCGTTGTGGTCCCTGTTGGGAGCCCGCGGCGTCGATGTGCTGGCTTGGGAGAGTTTCGGGGCCGGCTGGGCCAACGACATCGTCAAGCAACTGAAATGGGACGATACCCGGCTGTTGGAGGCGGATTACGGCCTGCTGCCCGATTTGGGGTCGGTGGATTTCGACTGCGATGTGGTGTTTTGTTGGAACGGCACCACGTCGGGCGTGCGCGTCCCCGATGGCGCGTGGATTGCCGACGACCGGGCCGGGCTGACCATCTGCGATGCCACATCCGCCGCCTTCGCCATGGAACTGCCCTGGGACAAGCTGGATGTGGTGACATTCTCCTGGCAAAAGGTGCTGGGTGGCGAGGCCGCCCACGGCATGCTGATCCTCGGCCACCGTGCCGTCGCGCGCCTGGAAAACCACACCCCGCCGTGGCCCTTGCCGAAGCTCTTCCGCCTGACCAAGGGCGGCAAGCTGTCCGAGGGTCCGTTCAAGGGCGAAACCATCAACACCCCCTCCATGCTGTGTGTGGAAGACTATCTCGATACCCTGGCCTGGGCCCGTACGGCGGGCGGCCTCGCGGGGTTGATCGAACGGGTGAATGGCAACGCCGCCGTCATCGCGGAATGGGCCGGGCGGACGGCTTGGGTCGATTATGTGGCCCGCGAGATGGCCAACCGCTCCACCACCTCCGTCTGCCTGTCCATGGTGGATGATTGGTTTACCGGCCTGTCCACCGACGACGGCCGCGCCGTGGCCAAGCAGTTGGAGGCTTTGTTGGCGGCCCAGGGCGCCGCCTATGATATTGGCGGCCACCGGGATGCACCGCCCGGCCTGCGCATCTGGTGCGGGGCCACGGTGGAGCAGTCCGATTTGGAAGCATTGATGCCATGGCTCGATTGGGCCTATGGCGAGGTGAAGGCGACATACGCACCGGCTGCCTGACAAGGATAACAAAACGACATGGTCAAGGTACTGATTTCCGACAAAATGAGCCCCCGCGCGGCGGAAGTGTTCCGTGAACGCGGGGTCGAGGTGGACGAAAAGCCCGGTCTTGGCCCCGAGGGGCTGGCCGAGATCATCGCTCAATACGACGGCCTGGCGATCCGCTCCTCCACCACCGTGACGGCCGAGATTTTGGCCGCCGCCGGGGGCCAGTTGAAGGTTATCGGCCGGGCCGGCATCGGCGTCGATAACATCGACCAGGTGGCAGCGACGGCCCAGGGCGTCTGCGTCATGAATACGCCCTTCGGCAATTCAATTACCACCGCCGAACATACCATTTCCATGATGATGGCCCTGGCCCGCCAGATCCCCGCCGCCGACCGCTCCACCCAGATAGGCAAATGGGAAAAAAACCGGTTCATGGGCGTGGAGTTGTACGGCAAGGTACTGGGCGTGATCGGTTGCGGCAACATCGGCGCCATCGTCTGCGATCGCGCGATCGGCCTGAAAATGCGCGTCATCGCCTACGATCCCTATCTCTCGGAAGAGCGCGCCCGGGATCTGGGCGTGGAACGGGTGGATCTGGACGGTCTGCTGGCGCGGGCTGATTTTATCACCCTGCATACACCCCTGAACGACGCCACGCGGGGCATCATCAACAAGGACACCATCGCCAAGATGAAGCCTGGCGTGCGCATCATCAACTGTGCCCGCGGCGGCCTGCTGGTCGAGGAAGACCTGCGCGCGGCCATCGATGGGGGGCATGTGGCGGGCGCGGCGGTGGACGTGTTCTCGTCTGAGCCGGCGCGGGAAAATCCCCTGTTCGGATCGGAGGCGGTGGTCGCGACACCCCATCTGGGCGCCGCCACCACCGAGGCGCAGGTCAACGTGGCCGTGCAGGTTGCCGAACAGATGTCGGATTATCTGCTCACCGGCGCCATTACCAATGCCCTCAACATGGCTTCTGTCTCGGCCGAGGAAGCGCCGCGTTTGCGGCCCTATTTCACCCTGGCGCGGGAATTGGGCAGCTTCGCCGGACAATTGACGCAAACCGCCCTGAAATCGGTGCATATCGAGTTTCAGGGCCATGTGGCCAGCCTGAACACCCGGCCGTTGACCGCGATCGTATTGGAAGGTCTGCTCAAGCCCTTGATGGACAATGTCAACATGATCAACGCGCCCGTGGTGGCCAAGGAGCGCGGCATCGAAGTCAAGGAATCGCGCGAAGAAAAGACCGGCGACTATCAGACCATGATCCGCGTCTCGGTCACGACGGAGAAACAGAGCCGCGATGTGGCCGGTACCCTGTTTGCCGATAACCGACCCCGCATCGTCCAGGTCAAGGGTATCAAGCTGGAGGCCGAATTGGCGGCGCACATGCTCTATATCACCAATTATGACAAGCCAGGCCTGATTGGCGCCCTGGGCACGATACTGGGCGATGGCGGCGTCAATGTCGCCACTTTCCATCTGGGCCGGGCGGAGCCGGGCGGTGACGCCATTGCCCTGATCGGCGTCGATCAGCCAATTGGCGAAGCGGTCTTGACTGCGGTCCGTGCCTTGCCTCATGTAGCACAAGCACAAGCTCTTAATTTCTAACCCTGCGGCATATCCGTGACCATGACCGACTACGCTGAACTGGCTCTGCTGCCCGAAGGTTTGCACGATGACCTGCCCCCCTTTGCCGGGCACGAGGCGCGTTCCATCGAACGATTGGTGGCGCAGTTCGAGAGCCATGGCTACGAGCGTGTGAAACCGCCCCTGATTGAGTTCGAGGAGAGCCTGCTCTCCGGCCCGGGCGCCGGTGTCGGGCGCCATATGTTCCGCCTGATGGATCCCATTTCCCAACGCATGATGGGCCTGCGCGCGGATATGACGACCCAGGTCGCCCGCATCGCCGCGACCCGGCTGCGGGCCGCACCCCGGCCCCTGCGTCTATGTTATGCGGGCCAGGTCTTGCGCGTCCGGGGCAGCCAATTGCGGCCGGAGCGGCAATATGCCCAGGCAGGCGTCGAATTGATCGGCGCCGAGGGTGTCGCGGGGGATGGCGAATTGGTGCTGTTGGCGGCCGAGGCCCTCGCGACCCTTGGCGTGCAGGGATTGTCCGTCGATCTGACCGTGCCCACATTGGTGCCGCTATTGACCATGGAACTAGGGCTGGACGCCGGCGCGGCGGAAGCCGCCCGCCAGGCCCTGGATGCCCGCGACGGCGCGGCGATCGCGGCCCTGGCGGCAGACATCCGCCAGCCGCTGGCTGAATTGATGCGCGCGGCCGGCCCGGCGGAGGCGGCTTTGAAGGCCCTCGCGGTCCTCGATCTGCCGGCTCCCGCGCGGGCGCTTTGCGACCATTTGGCCGCCCTTGTGGAGTTTCTCGATGGCCATAATGGTGGTTTGACGCTGACCCTCGATCCCGGCGAAAGCCGCGGTTTTGAATATCAAACAGGTGTCAGTTTCAGCCTCTTCGCGGACGGCATCCGGGGCGAACTAGGCCGGGGCGGGCGTTATTCCCTCGCCAACGAGGAAAGCGCCATTGGCTTTACGCTGTATCTCGATAGCCTGATGCGCGCCATTCCCGAGGCTGCGGCGCCGGGACGGCTGTATATTCCCTTCGCCGCCCCGGCCGCGCAAGCCCGCCGGCTTCGGGGGATAGGTTGGATCACGGTGCGGGGTCTCGACCCCGATGCCGACCCGGACGCGGAGGCCCGGACCTTGGCCTGCGATCATATCCTGCGCGGCGAGCAACCCGCGAAGCTTTAAACGGTAAGAAAAATCATGGCGAATGTAGCGGTAGTGGGCGCCCAGTGGGGCGACGAGGGCAAGGGCAAGATTGTCGATTGGCTGTCGGAGCGGGCCTCGGTCGTGGTGCGTTTTCAGGGCGGCCACAACGCCGGTCATACCCTGGTCATCGACGGCGAGGTCTATAAATTGAGTCTGCTGCCCTCGGGCATCGTGCGCAAGGGCAAGCTGTCGATCATCGGCAACGGTGTCGTGGTGGACCCCTGGGCCCTGTTGGCGGAGATGGAGCGATTGACCGGGCAGGGCGTGGAGATCACGCCCTCGTCCCTGCGCGTGGCCTTCAACGCCGCCCTGATCCTGCCGCTGCACAGCGAGTTGGATGCGATCCGCGAGGATGCCAATACCGGGCGGCGCATCGGCACCACGCGGCGGGGCATCGGCCCGGCCTACGAGGACAAGGTGGGCCGCCGGGCCATCCGTCTGTGTGATTTATCCGACCCCGACAGCCTGCCCGAAAAAGTTGACCAGCTCCTCCTCCATCACAATGCCTTGCGCCGGGGTCTGGGCAAGCCGGAGTTCGATGCCGGCGAATTGGTGGAGATACTGCGCGAAGTGGCGCCCAAGGTCCTGCCCTTCGCCTCCAACGTCTGGCGGGACCTGGACGAGGCGCGCCGCGCCGGGCACCGAATTCTGTTCGAGGGCGCCCAGGCCGCCATGCTGGATATCGACCACGGCACCTACCCCTACGTGACCTCCTCCAACACCCTCGCAGGACAGGTCGGCGCGGGCGCCGGCATTGGCGTGGACGCCATTGACTATGTTTTGGGCATCACCAAGGCCTACACCACGCGGGTCGGCGAGGGGCCGTTTCCCACCGAGCTGTTGGACGAGGTGGGCCGGGGCCTGGGCGATCGGGGCAAGGAATTCGGCACCGTGACCGGGCGTTCGCGCCGTTGCGGCTGGTTCGACGCCGTCATGGTGCGCCAGGCCATCAAGATCGGCGGCATCACCGGCATCGCGCTCACCAAGCTGGATGTGCTGGACGGCATGGCGGAGATCAAGGTCTGCACCCGCTACCGCATCGATGGCATGGAAATCGACTATCTGCCGGCGGAAATGAGCCGCCAAGCCCGGATCGAGCCGGTCTACGAAGTCTTCGAAGGCTGGTCGGAAAGCACCATGGGCGCCCGCAGCTGGGCCGACCTGCCCGCCACGGCGATCAAATACATCGTCCGCATCGAGGAACTGATCGGCGCCCCCGTCGCCATGCTCTCCACCAGTCCGGAGCGCGAAGACATCGTCCTGGTCAAGGACCCCTTCGCGGATTAGGGTTCGCGGATAGGGAGGCGGTGATGAGCCGAGACATTCCGATCATTGATTTGGCGCCGTTTCGCGGTGGCGGCGCGGCGGACCGCAGCCGGGTCGCCGGCGAGGTCGCGCGGGCCTGCGAAAGCCATGGCTTTTTGGTGGTCTCCGGCCACGGTGTTCCGGCGGCGGATGGCGCGGCGCTGCATGATGCGGGGCTTCGCTTCTTTGACCGGCCCCTGGAAGAAAAACTGACGGTGCGCCGGCCCCGCGACGATCAGAACCGGGGCTATATCCCCTATGGCGAGGAAACCCTGGCGAAAATGCATGGCGCCGTAACCCCGCCGGACTACAAGGAAGTCTTTGCCATCGGCCCCGACCAGGTGCCCGATGAACCGTACTATACCTCTCCCCTGGCCTATCCTGATTTCGCGCCGAACCTGTGGCCCGAGGGCTCCCCCGGCCTGCGGGGGGCCATGTTGACCTATTACGATGGCATGCTGGCCCTGGCCCGCTTGTTGGCGGATGCATATGGGGTCGCCCTTGATATGCCCGAGGGCTTTTTCGTCGAGCGTCTGGCGCGTCATTCCTGCCAATTGCGCCTGCTGCATTATCCCGCCCCGGACGGGGAACTGGCAGCCGATCAGCTTCGTTGTGGTGAACATACGGACCTTGGTCTGACGACCATCCTGCGCAACGAGGATGTGCCGGGCGGTTTGGAAGTCCGCACCCGGAACGGTGCATGGATCGCGGCGCCCGCGATCCCCGATACCTTCATCGTCAACATCGGTGATCTGATGATGCGCTGGACCAACGACCGCTGGCGCTCAACGCCCCACCGGGTCGCCGTTCCGGCGGCCGAGGCCCGCGGCCGCAGCCGGCGGCTGTCCATCGGCTATTTCGTGGTGCCCAATTACGATACGGAAGTCACATGCGTCGATCTGGCCGGCGTCGCCCCCAAATATCCGCCCATCAGCGTCCGCGATTACCGCGTCAACCGCTTCGCCGCCGGCGCCGGCTTGGGGGAGTAGAACCGCAATGTCCGACAGCGAAAAACTCACCTACCGCCTGCTCACCGGCCCCGACGATCACGCCTTCTGCGAACGCGTCTCCCAGGCCCTGGCGGACGGCTATATCCTCTACGGCGATCCCTCGTGTACCTACGATCCAGAGCAAGGCCGGGTGATCGTTGCCCAGGCGGTAATTTTGCGGGACGCTTAGAGCTTTTTTTGCCGGGTGAGTTCAAGAAGAAAGACCTGGCCCTCTCCGCGTTGGCGGCGAAAGCAGCGCAGAACCAGGCTCAAGAATAGCAGGGACGTAACCCCTTTTCCCAAAGGGAAAGAGGGGATTACGTCCCTGATTTTCGTTGTTTCAGAATAAGCTTGAGTGGCACCGCAAGACCTGACCCCGTTCGTGACCCCGTTCGCTCGGGGATCACACCTGTACGAAAGTTCTCGACTCGATGTTAAAGGTGCTTTTCTTTGCCCGGACGAGAAAGAGTGGGTGCCCCCAACAAAAAAACCGCGCGGACGAAATCTTTAATTATGGATTTTCGTGAACCACCGATGCCCGCAAATTTGGAGGAACGGCTCGCTTGATACGTAGGGCCTGAATTCCACCGGTCTTCGCCGCTTCAGCATCAAGGAGCTTAATGATTTCCTTCACCCAATCCTTTTCTGATTGCAGATCTCCCTTCAAGCGATTCCCTTCGTATCGCCCCTTCAATGCCATTGAGATCGTACGCCAGTTTTTTTTGGGGGACGCTAGCTTAAACGGTCCACCCAGGCGATTTGCAGCGTCGCCGAAAGAATCAAAAAACTTTCGCGCCTTTGCAAGATTAGGATCCATCTCGGCCAGCATTGCAAAGTGCACATCATCCGCCGTCTGAAGTCCAAACAGGCTGACATAGTATCTCTCATATTCTTTCAAAGCCTGCTTCACTTGGAAAGTTTTTCCAGTGCCCCATTCCCCTGTGACGAGCACTGCATATCCGGGAAATTCGCGTTCTTTGTAGAAATCTAGATATTCGTTTAGATGTGACGTCATTTGTTGTTAATCACCCCCACTCTTTCTATTCGCGGGTACAATTGACAGCATTTACCATCTAAAATCTAGTGAAGACCGGTGTATGGTCGTGAAATCCCAGTAGAACTCATTCTGAAACAACGAAAATCGGGGACGTAATCCCCTCTTTCCCTCTGGGAAAAGGGGTTACGCCCCCGCTATTCTTGCGCTTGGGTCAGCCGTATGCCAGCTACAGAAAACTATACGGATCCACATCGATGGCGACGCGGACTTGGGTGGGGATGTCCGCTTGATCGACCCAGGCGCGGGCCAAGTGGGAGGCGTTGATGGTGCGGGGGCATTTCAGCAGCAGGCGGTGGCGGAAGCGGCCGCGCAGCAGGCTCAAGGGCGCCGGCGCGGGGCCGAGGATATGGACGTTTGGCTGCCGGGGCGCGAGGCGGGCCAGGTCGCGGGCGGTGGCGGTCACCTGGTCCTCGTCGCGGCCGGAGATGATCAGGGCGACCAGGCGGCCAAAGGGGGGCAGGCCCTGGGCGCGGCGCGCGTCCTGCTCACGGGCCATGAATTGGTCCCGCTCGCCGGAGATCAAGGCCGCCATGACCGGGTGTTCGGGCATATAGGTTTGCAGCATGGCGCGGCCGGGGCGCTGGGCCCGGCCGGAACGGCCCGCCACCTGGTGGAGGATCTGATAGGTCCGCTCCGCCGCGCGCAGATCACCGCCCTGGAGGCCAAGGTCCGCATCGATCACCCCGACCAGGGTCAGCATGGGGAAATGGTGCCCCTTGGCGACAATTTGAGTACCGATGATCAGGGAGACCTCGCCGTCGGCGATCATCTTGATCGCCTCCGCCGCCGCCTCCGGCCCCCGCACGGTGTCGGAGGCGATCAGCATGCGGCGGACGTCGGGGAACAATTTGTCCACCTCCTCGCTCAGGCGCTCCACGCCGGGGCCGCAGGCGATCAGGCTGTCTTCCGCCTCACAGTCCGGGCAGGCATCGGGGCGGCGCAGATTGAAGCCGCAATGGTGGCATTGCAGGCGGCCATGAAAGCGGTGTTCCACCAGCCAGGCGGTGCAGTTGGGACAGGCGAGGCGGTGGCCGCAGGCCCGGCACAGGGTCAGGGGCGCATAGCCGCGCCGGTTCAGGAACAACAAAACCTGCTCGCCCCGGGCCAAGGTCTCCTTCATGGCGGCGATCAGGTCCGGCGATATCCAGCGGCTTTCCGACGGCGTCTCGTTGCGCATGTCCACCGCCGTGATCTCCGGCAATTCGGCGCTGCCGATCCGCTTGGGCAGATGCAGACTGCCATAACGCCCAATTTCCACATTGACCAGACTTTCAAGGCTGGGCGTGGCGGAGACCAGGACGATGGGAACTTCGCCCAGGGAGGCGCGCAGCACGGCCATGTCGCGGGCGTGATAGATCACCCCGTCCTCCTGCTTGAAGGCGTTGTCGTGTTCTTCGTCCACCACGATCAGGCCCAGATCGCTGTAGGGTAAAAACAGCGCCGAACGCGCGCCCACCACGACCCGCGCGCGGCCCTGGGCCACCGCCCGCCAGGTCAGCCGCCGCCGCGCCGTGCCCAGATCCGAGTGCCAGGCCAAGGGTGCGGCGGCGAAACGGTTTTCGAATCGTTCCAGCCATTGCGCCGTCAGACCGATCTCGGGCACCAGAACCAGCACCTGGCGGCCCTGGGCAAGGGTGGCGGCGACGGCTTCAAAATAAACTTCGGTCTTGCCCGCGCCGGTGACCCCATCCAGCAACGTGGTGGAATAGCCCCCCGCCTTGATCTTGTCCCGCAATTGGGCGGCGGCAAGGTTTTGATCCTCGCTCAGGGTGGTGCCCTGGCGTTGCAGGTCTGGTTCCGGCACCGCCATTTCGGCCGGCAATTGCACTTCCCGCAAGGTGCCTTGTTTGACCAGGCCGCGGACAACGCCGCTGCCGACCGCCGCCAATTCCGCGATGGTCGCCGCCGGCAGGGACAGACCATCGGCCAGAACCTGCATCACCCTGGTCCGCGCCCCGGTCATGCGCTTTGGCGGCGGTCCGGCCAAGGCGTAGGCCAGGCGCGGGCGCGGGGCCTCCAGCGCCGCGCGGACCGACATGGTCATGCGCAGGACGGCACCGGGGGAGGCGCAGGTGTAATCCGCCAGCCAGGTGACAAAGCGCCTGGTCACTTCAGCCATCGGGGGGACATCCAGACGTTCCGCGATGGGGCGCAGGCGGCTGTCGGCCACGGCATTGTGCGGATCCGCCGGACCCATCCCCCAGACCACGCCGTTGACGGCCCGTTTGCCCAGCGGCACGGTCACGAAATCACCCGGCTCCACCGCCTCGCCAGGCGCCAAGCCATAGTCATAGGGCGTGCCCAGGGGCAGGGGCAGGAGGACATGGACCCGGCGGACCGGTTCGATATCGTCCAATTGGGGTTCAGCTTCACTGGTATGGGGCGCGGCCATCGGCTAGACTTTGCCTGTCCCGGCGGGCGCCGACAAGCGGTGATCGATGGCGGGGCGGAATTTGATGTCTGAGTTGCATTGATGTTCGGAATATAGGGGCCATGAAATTTTTTGTTGATACCGCCGATGTGGCCGAAATCGCCGACCTGGCGGCCACCGGCCTGTTGGATGGGGTGACAACCAACCCCTCCCTGATCGCCAAGTCGGGCCGTGATTTCTTTGATGTCGTAGGGGAGATCTGCGCCCTGGTGGATGGACCCGTCAGCGCCGAAGTCGCGGCGACGGAGGTCGAGGCGATGATCGCCGAAGGCCGCGTCTTGGCCAAAATCGCCGACAACGTCGCGGTCAAGGTGCCGCTGACCTGGGACGGCCTGAAAGCCTGCCGGACGTTGAGCCGGGACGGCACACAAGTAAACGTCACATTATGCTTTTCCGCCAACCAGGCCCTGCTGGCCGCCAAGGCGGGGGCCACCTTCATTTCTCCCTTCGTGGGCCGGCTGGATGATATCGGCCATGACGGCATGGGGCTGATCGCCGAGATCATGCAGATCTACGGCAACTATGATCAGATCACGACCGAGGTTCTGGTCGCCTCGATCCGTTCGCCGGGCCACGTACTCGAAGCCGCCCGCCTGGGCGCCGATGTCTGCACCATTCCCCCCGATGTGATCCGCCAGTTGGCGAAACATGTGCTGACCGACAAGGGGCTGGATGCGTTTCTGGCCGATTGGGCGAAGACCGGACAAACCATCCTGGACCGCCCCGCTTCCGGCGACAGGGATTGAACATGGCCGGCAAGCCGAGATCGCCGGAACTACGGGGCGGTGGCTCGTCCAATACCCTGGCCGCCGAGACGGTGCGTGAGTTTCTTTTGGAAAACCCGAATTTCCTCACCGATAATCCCGATCTGCTGCCCCTGCTGCGGCCGGAGTCCGCGCACAGCGGCGAGAATGTTCTGGATATGGGGCAGATCGTGGCTCGCCGTCTGGGCGATGAAGTCAGCCGCCAGAAGGCCCAGTACGAGGAGCTTTTGTCCGTGGGCCGCGCCAATCAGGCGGCCCAGGCCCAGGTCCATGCCGCTGCCCTGACGATGATGGCGGCGCGCAACTTCGAACATCTGATCCACATCGTTACCCGTGACCTGGCCGAGGCATTGGCGGTGGACACCGTGACCTTGTGTGTGGAAGCCGCCGACGAGGGCCCGGTCAAGGCCCCCATGAGCGGGGTCCATGTGCTGCCGGCGGGCCGTGTCGATGCCATGCTCGGCGTGAACGTACCGGCCCGGTTGGAGGCCGTGCTCAGAGGCGATAAATTGGTCTTTGGCCCCGCCGCGGGCCTGGTGCGCAGTCAGGCTCTGATCCGACTGGCGCCGTCGCCGGGCTCGCCGCCCGGTTTGCTGGCCATGGGCAGCCGGGATGAAGGTAAATTCCACCCCGGTCAAGGGACCGAGTTGCTGCAATTCCTGTGCCGTCTGCTGGAGCGGTTGTTTCGGGCATGGCTGGATCTGCCGAACTGATACCCCCACGGGGCGCTGATCTGGCCGACGCCGTCGGCCGCTGGATGGATTGGCTGCGCGCGGAGCGGCGTTATTCCGAGCATACCTTGACCGGCTATGGGCGCGACCTGAATGGATTTCTTGATTTCATGGTGCAGCATTTGGGCCAGGCGCCGGGCCTGGATGACCTGGCGGACCTGCGGGCGCTGGATTTCCGGGCCTATTTGGCCCGCCGGAAGGGTGATGGCCTGGGACCCGCCTCCCTGGCGCGGGCGCTCTCGGCGGTGCGGGGCTTTTTTCGCTTTTGCGAGCGCCAGGGCCTGGTCACGAATCCCGCCATTCATGACCTGCGCACCCCGAAACAGCCCCATGGCGTGCCCAAACCGTTGACCGTGAGCGAGGCCGCGACGGCGCTGACCGAGGTGACCATTCTGTCGGATGAGCCCTGGGTACAGGCGCGTGATCTGGCTGTTTTGACGCTGTTGTACGGCTGCGGCCTGCGCATTGCCGAGGCCCTGGACCTGAACCGCGGACACTCCCCCCTCGGCGATATTCTCATGGTCATGGGCAAGGGCGGCAAGGAACGTCTGGTCCCGGTACTGCCCGTGGTCCGCCACGCCGTCAACGCCTATGTCAAGCTATGCCCCTATGATGTGCCGGGCACCGGGCCCTTGTTTCTGGGTGTGCGGGGCAAGCGGCTCAATCAGCGGATCGTCCGGGCGCAGATGCAAAAGCTGCGGGTGGCCCTGGGTCTGCCAAGCACCGCGACGCCCCATGCGCTGCGCCATTCCTTCGCGACCCACCTGCTGGCGGGCGGTGGCGATCTGCGTACGATCCAGGAATTGCTGGGCCATGCCAGCCTATCCACCACCCAGCGCTATACGGAGGTCGACGAACAGCATCTTTTGCGGGTCTACAGGAATGCCCATCCCAGGGAGCGGTAGGACCCTTCACCTAAAAAGAAAGGCGGCCCGTAAGCCGCCTTTCCGTGAACTGGGCCGTATGAACGACCGATCACTTTGCTTAGGTATCAAGTCAGGACAGAGAGGCTTCCCCTTTGTCCATTCCGAAACCTTCGGCCGATCGTTACGGCTCTCAATTCTTTAGACATTGGATCACCTCCTTTCAATTGTTGTTGCCAGACGGGCAGTATGGCCGAAGTCGCCGCGAACGCAAGCCCAGCTCCCGTTAACGCCGCGCCAGGGCCCGCACCAGGGCATAGATCACAGTGCCCACGAGGCCGGCATAGAGGCAATATTTGTGCAGCGCACCGATGCCAATCAGGCCTGCAAGCTGCTTTGCCGGGGAAAACGGGTACAGCGGCTCCATATCCCAATGCATGAAGCTGTCGATCAGCACATGGCTATGGGTGCCAATAAAGGCACTGAGAATGGCGACCCACCAGGCGATGTGGATAGGCGCATTTTTCTTCGCTATATGGAGAATCACCAGACCATATTCAGACAGCGGTTTCCCCGAGGCGGCGGCGAAAACCGCGATCAAAGTCGCGCCCACGTAGGTATGGCTAAATCCGTGTAGTTGGCCAACGCCGGTCAAGATGACGATCAGGGGCTGTAGATCCATGATGATTTGTGCCCAGCCAAAAACCATCAGACTGAAGCTGCCGTGCAGCAGGGACTTGATTAGAATTCCCGGCCCCATATGGATAGGCGTGAAGGGCATGGGATATCATAGCCCGTTGCCCACGCCGCCGCATAGCGCGGCGAAAACGGTGCTATCGCTGTTTCGGCAACACCGGGGCGTCGATTGGCGCAGATAGGAATTGCCGGAATACGGCGCCATACCCGGCGAAGAAAAAGCCGTCATTACGGCTCAGAAAACGCTCCTTGTTCGACGCATAAAAGGCCGGCAGTCGATACCAGGGCAGACCGGGCCGGTCGTGGTGGGCGGCGTGCAGATTGTTGTTGAGGTAGAGCAGAGCCCAAATCGGAGAGGTTTCCACGATGGCCGTGCGGTGTTCGGGGTCGAGGGCGGCGCGGTGTTCGGAGTAGGAGCGCATCAAGGTCAGGGCCAGCCCCGGATAGGCGAAGGTCAAAATATACAGCCAGGCCGGCAGACCGCAGATGGCGGTAACCCAATACAGCACACCCCAGACCAATACGGCGTGCCGTACCCAGGCGCCGAGATTTGAGAGGTCACCTTGCAGCAGCAGGCGGATTTCGGCCCACCAGAACCGCGCCATGACGATCGGCACGCCAACGGTCAGCCGGCCGATCAGCGTGTTGTTGACAATATTGATGCGCTGCAAAAGGCGCGGCATGGCGGCCCAGGTCCCGGCGTCGAAATAGAACGATTCCGGATCCTGCCCCGGCAGCGTCAGGATGTCCGTGGTGTGATGACGGATGTGGCTGGTCCGATAGATGGGATAGGGGATGAACAGGCCCAGGGGCGCATAGCCCAGAAGGTCATTGAGCCAGCGCCACTTTGTCGGATGGCCATGGATCACCTCGTGTTGCAGGGAATAATACCAGCCCGAAAACCAGCCCCCCAGAACAAGCAGCAGCCACCAGGGCATGTCGGCGCCATACCAGGTCACGCCAATCCAGCCGCCATAAACGGCAACGATCAGCAGCCAGGTCGGCGTTTCGAATTTCGGCGTTGCATCAGGCATGGGGCGTTCCGTCTTCGGACCAACCCACTATGATAACTTATTTTCGAAAGCACGGAAATGTCGCCGCGCGGGCGCATTCATGGCTCTCCCGCCGAGGCTCCGTGAATAGGCTGACACGTAACAAGTACATGTCACCATATTCACCCCCCATCCCGTGATTGGCCCAGGCGGTGTATCGTCGGGACAGCGGCCCGCTACACAATGGGCCGGTTGCGGATCGCCTCGTCGACCTTGCGTTTGAGGAACTTACCGTCCTTGCGGTCGCCCTTGAATTCCCCGTCCTGCATCATGATCTTGCCGCGCAGCACGGTCAGGGTCGGCCAGATATCGGTTTCGTAGCCTTCCCACGGCGTGTAATCGGCCTCGTGCAGGCGGGCGGCGGTGATGGTGCGGTGTTCGGCGGGGTCCAACACCGTGACGTCCGCGTCGCTACCCGCGGCGAGCGCGCCCTTTTTCGGGTACATGCCCATGATCTTGGCGGCGTTGGTGGAGACCAGGTCGGTGAACTTGGCCAGGCTGTAGCCGCGCTTTTTCACCATCTCGGTGTACATCACCGAAACCCGCGGCTCGCAGCCCGCATTACCGCCCGTGGTGTCGTCGATTTTGTTCCCTTGGGTTTTGGTCGACAGGGTGCAGCAGATCTCGTCCGTGGCGATGGAGGAGATCGAGCCCCGGAGCTGGCCTTCCCACAAGGCATCCTGGTCCGAGGTTTCCTTGAGCGAGGGATAGGTGTGATAGATCTGCCCGTTCGGGCGTTTGTAATGTTCGTGGGTGAACATCAGGTATTGGTGCAGGGTTTCGCCATAGATGGGGAAACCCTTGGCCCGGGCCGCCTCGATTGCGGCGACGCCGGTGGCGGCGGAGACATGCATCATGTAGAGCGGCGTGCCGTCCACGTGTTCGGCCAGGCGGATGATGCGGCGAAACGAAAGATCCTCCGACATGGTGTTATGCACCTCGGCCAGATTCTCGAAGCCCGTGCGCCCCTCGCGCTGGAGGACGTCGTACATATGCATGACGATCTCGTCATCCTCGGCATGAATGGCGGCGATGCCGCCCTCCTTTTTCAGGACCTTGAAAATTTCCCAGATATGGCCGTGGGTAATTTTCCGGCCACTGCGCGACGGCGTGATGTCGGTGGTGAAAATCTTGATGGAGGGATAACCCTCCTGAATGGCCTCGCCGATCTGCGGCAATATCTCCGGCGGGATCGCACCCTGCAGCATGACGTGATAGCCGTAATCCGTATAGCAATTGCCGGTCCAGTCCTGCTTGCGGACGTTGATGACCTCTTCGATGGTGCCGCTCTGCTGCCAATTGGCGAAGTCCAGCAGGGTGGTGGTGCCACCGTGGATGGCGGCGCGGCTGACCACGTCGGGCCCGTCGGTCCAGGATACTTCGCCGCCCTCGACCAAGGGGGGAATATGCCACAAGGAATGGATGTGCGGATCGATGCCGCCCGGAATGACGATCTTGCCCGTGGCATCCACGACCTGGCCGGCCTGGCTGTCATCGAATGTGCCCGGCGCCGCGATCGCGGCGATGGTCTCGCCCGTGATACAAATGTCCCAGGCGCCCGTACCCTGCGGCGTCACCACCTGGTCGCCGCGAATTATCAGATCAAACATGATTGCCCTCCCGTGCAAAATGAATATGCCTGAGTGAAGTCTAGCAGCAAATCCGTGTCGAACGGAAATCCCCGTCTTCGTCCGGTCCCGAATAGCTCGATTTATTGGATAGGCCGTCACTTTTCGCTATTGTTGGCGGTGAGGGGTTGGCGGATATGGAACTGATTGATCGTCTGGGGTTGAAACCGGATACCTTCGCGGGTCGGGTTGCTGTTGTGACCGGCGCCGCGCGGGGCATCGGCGAACAGGTGGCGCGCGGCTTGGCCCATCTTGGCGCCCACGTCATCATCCTCGATATTCTTGACGAAGGCGAAAAGACCGCGGAACGTATCAAGGGCAATGCCCGCAATGTCGAGTTCGCACAGGTCGATCTCCGCGACATCGACGCCTTGGAGCGCTTTCAGAGTGAAATACTACGCACCCACGACGGCGTTGATATCTTGGTCAACAATGCATCCAAGATGCACTATGAGCATTTCCAAGAAGCCTCCATCGATGTTTGGAGCGATCTGCATAACACCACGGCGCGGGCATCGGCGTTCCTAATCCAGAAGTTCCTGCCGGGGATGCTGGCGAAAGCCGACGGCGTGATTTGCAATACCATGGGCGTCGATGTGCATTCGCATGGCGCCCATTTTGCCGCTGCGATGGCCGCCCAGAAATCCATGGTGCTTTCCCTGGCCGGAGAGATCGGCAACGATACCGGGGTCAGCATATTCGGCTTTGCGCCGGGGGTCGTTGATACCCCCTTGGTGCGCAACCTTGCGTCCGTGATGCCAAAATATCGAGGCATCACGCTGGAAGAATATATCGAAAAATTCGTGCGTAATCCGGGTTACGAAGGCCTGATGCCAGCGGAACATTGCGGCGCCAGTTACGTTTATTGCCTGGCCAACGCCAGAGCCTATCAAGGCCAAATTGCGGACGCCTTCCATCCCCTGATCAATCACGGCATCATCGACGCGGCGGAAGAAGAGGAACCCCCGCAGGCCTCCGATGATGCCAATTCCTTGAACTGGCAGGTCCACGACTATGTGCGGGGTGTTTCCAACATGAACCGGAGCCTGGAGACACGGATCATCGAGCGAACCAAGGAGTTGGAGGCGGCAAACCGGAAGCTGGCGCAACAAAAGCAGCAGATCGAGGACGTTTCCAGTAAGATTTCCCGCTATCTGCCGCGTCAGGTTTAAGAATCAATTTTTGCCGGCGAAATCGATACGGACATCGCTTCGCGACGAAAGAATTTGACGATTTTCTTTTCAGATATTGTCGAATTTTCGCACAAGACCGAGCGGTTGGAGCCCGAGGCATTGTCGGAAATTCTGAACATCTATTTCTCCGAAATGTCCGCGATCGCGCGTGCCCACGGCGCCACCATCGACAAATTCATAGGCGACGCCATTTTGATGTTTTTCGGCGATCCCGAGAGCGCCGGTCAGGAAATGGATGCCGAAGCCTGCATCGCCATGGCCATCGACATGCAACGCCGCATGACCTCGATGCACGACAGCTTCGCCCGCCTCGGCCTCGGCGAACCCTTGGAAATACGCATCGGCATCAATAGCGGCTATTGCACCGTTGGCAATTTCGGCAGTTTCGATCGCATTGACTATACGGTCGTTGGTAGTCCCGTGAACATTGCCTCCAGGCTGCAAGATGCCGGCGAGGCAGGGCAGATCCTGGTCACGGGAAGTACGTATGCGTTGCTTGCCGAAAAATTCCGTTTCGCCTCCATTGGCAATTTGGAACTCAAAGGCATCGCGGATGCGGTCGAGGCCTATCGCGTGGTGTTCGATCCCTCAAATGAAGACGGCGCGGTGGCGATCAGCGAAGCGCAGCTTCAGGCACTCGAAACACGGCTTGCCCAGGTCAACATTGACGAGCTCGATGAGGCTGAAAAAGACGACCTGCTACGCACCATGTCAAAGCTTCTCAAACGCTGACGCTTGTTAAGCTTCTTAGCCAGATTTGATCATCCGCGCCGAACGCCCGAACCCAAATCGATAGCAGATTTCGCCGATGCGGGGCTCAAAGCAGCGAAAGCTATTCCCGTTACGCCACCGTTTTCTTTTACAGTCCAAATCTCGAATATGAAATGGCCTGCCCGCCGTCGCCCTTGGCAATGGTTAACGGTCCTGCGGGCTTGGCTCGATATCGGGGGAACATCTAAATTCGGCGTGGCGCCGGATAACGCTTAAAAAGTGCCAATTGCGGAATTGAGGACATGTCAATATGGCGCACATATTCCCATGAAACGCAGTACGGTAAGAATTCGTTAACCGTATCCCATTAACCTTAGTTAACGATGGATAAATGGGTGATCAGACATGCGCGTTCTGCTTATTGAAGACGATACCGCCATGGCCAAAAGCATCGAGTGGATGCAGCGGGGCGACGGCTTTAGCGTCTACGCCACGGATCCGGGCGAGGAAGGTTTGGACCTTGGCAAGATTTGCGATAAGACAGCATGATTTCAGGGGCGCTCGGGGGACGGATACCGAACTTTAGAAATATTATTTTTTGGCCGCTCAATTTTTGATGGGTGCGCGTGCCTTGAGAGGCGATGATGTGAACGATCAATCTACACAGCAATCATTCGTGGACTTGACGCCCGCCATTCGCGATGTACCGATCGGCTTCTGTACCTTCGATTTGAATTTTCGCTACATGTTCGTGAACGAGTGCCTGGCCACTCTCAACGGCGTTTCGGTTGCCGAACACCTTGGGCGAACGATACACGAGGTCAATCCAGCGGCGGCGGCTGGGATTGAAACGCAAATGCGCCAGGTCGTCGAAACGGGCGAGACCGTCGTCGGCGCGGCGACCGAGGTCCAATCACCGGCCTTCCCGGGCGAGACGCGAACCTTTCAACATACCCATACCGCGATCAGAGGCAGCGGCAACGAGATTGTGGGATTGAGTTGCCTAGTGAGCGATGTCTCCCAACTGCGTCGGGCTGAGAGCGCCGCGCGCCGGAACATCGTTGACCTGGAAAAATCCGAAGAACGGCTGAACCTGTCCCTTGATGCGGCATCGATCGGTACCTGGAGCTGGAATTTGCTGGACGACGGCCATTTCTGGGATTCTCGAATGCTGCAGATTTCGGGTGTGATGCCTGACGACGTCACCGGCATCATGGCGGATGATTTTCTTCGCAGTTTGCACCCTGACGATGAGGCCATGGTCTTGGAGGCCATCAGGCGGTCGTTGGAGGAAGGTGCTGTATACAATGTCCATTATCGCATCATTCGCCGGGACAATGGCGAAGTCCGTGACGTCAACGCCCGTGCGCTAGTGACTTGGGATGACGCCGGCAAGCCTATAAGAATGACCGGCGTCGCCATTGACGTCACCGAGCAAAAGCGATCCGAGAGAGAACTTGCTAGCCATCGCGACCACCTCAGTAATCTTGTCGCGGAACGAACGGAAGAGCTTTTTAAGATCGCTGACAATTTGCCCGTCTTGATCACACGGATTGATGCGGAGCAACGG